>NZ_JAINEZ010000018.1:0-70733 GCF_019873065.1 Sphingobium sp. PNB | reverse complement strand
CCCTCCCGGATCAACTGGTTGCACCCCTGGGCGCGGGGATCGAGCGGAGAGCCGGGCACCGCCATCACCTCCCGTCCCGCCTCCCCCGCCAGCCGCGCCGTGATCAGCGAACCGGACCGGGGCGCGGCTTCCACGACGACGGTCCCCCGCGCCAGCCCGGCGATGATCCTGTTGCGCGCCGGGAACTGCCGGGCCAGCGGCTGCGTGCCCGGCGGATGCTCCGTGACCAGCAGCCCTTCCTCGGCCAGCCGCTCCTGCAATTCCGCATTTTCGGGCGGGAAGGCGATGTCGATGCCGCAGGCGATGACTGCGATGGTGCCGCTCTCCAGCGCGCCCTGATGCGCGGCCGTATCGATCCCCCGCGCCAGCCCCGACACCACGACCGCCCCATGCTGTCCCAGATCCTGCGCCAGCATCCGGGCGAAGCGGCACGCCGCGGCGGAGGCGTTGCGCGCCCCCACCATCGCCACGCAATCCCGCGCCGCCAGCGATACGTCCCCGCGCACGATCAGGGCCGGCGGCGCGCCCTCCATCTGCTCCAGCAGAAAGGGGTAATCGGCATCGCCCATGATCAGGTAGCGGGCGCCAGCCGCCCGGCTGCGCGCGATCTCCTGCTCGACGATCTTCGCGTCCACGATGCTGGCCTTGCCGCCGCCGCGCGCCGCCAGATCGGGCACCGCGCGCAAGGCCTCGCCCGCCGTGCCGAAACGCGCCATCAACTGGCGGAAGGTGACAGGGCCGATGCGCGGCGAACGGATCAGGCGCAGGCGGTTGAACCGCTCCTGCTCGCTCATTCCCCGGCCGCCGCCTTTTTCGAAGCGCCCACCTTCGGCTCGGTTCCCCTGGCGAGCCGCGCGATGTTCTCCCGGTGCCGCCACAGCACGATCAACGCGAGCGCCAGCGCAACGGGGACCAGCTCGATCCGGCCGAAGCACCACATGGCGACAGGCGCGCTGACCGCCGCGGACATGCCGCCGACCGACGACCATCTGGTTCCGAACAGCGCCCCCAGCCACACGGCCGCGAAGACGATCCCCGCCGGCCAGTACAGCGCCGTCACCACGCCCATCATGGTCGCCACGCCCTTGCCCCCGGCAAAGCGCAGCCAGACCGGATAGCAATGTCCGATAAAGGCCATGGCCCCGGCCATCGGCCCGCCACCATCGACCAGCGCCGCGCCGACCAGCACCGCCGCCGCGCCCTTCAGCAGATCGAGCAGCAGCGTCGCCGCCGCCAGCCCCTTTCGCCCCGTCCGCAGCACATTGGTCGCGCCGATATTCCCCGACCCGATCTTGCGCAGGTCGCCCGCCCCGGTGAGGCGCGTCAGCAGCAGCCCGAAGGGGATGGAACCCAGCAGATAACCGATCAGCAGGACGAATGCGGGAAGTAGCCAGGGAGGAGTCATGATCTCGCCAAATTGGTTGCGGCGCGACCATAGCGTTCCCGGCGAACCGGGCAATGGCGAAGGTGACGAAATATGGGTCGGAATATCGGGGATGGGGGTTCCCGCCATCAAGCCCTTCCTCTCAAGGGGAGGGCTCTTGAGGGAAGTTGACAGGCCCGCCCCATGCCGCGACATGTCTGCCCGATGACAGTCGCACCCCATGCCCCCCTTCTTTTCTTCGATTCCGGCGTCGGCGGGCTTTCCATCCTTGGCCCGGCACGAAGCGCCCTGCCCAACGCGCCGGTCGTCTATGCCGCGGACAGCGCGGGCTTCCCCTATGGCACCAAGAGCGAGGCGGAGATCGCCGCCCGCGTGCCCGCCCTGCTCGGGCGGCTGGTGGAGCGCTACCGCCCGCGCCTCGCCGTCATCGCCTGCAACACCGCCTCCACCATCGCCCTGCCGGCGGTCCGCGCCGCGCTCGACATCCCCGTTGTCGGCACGGTACCGGCAATCAAGCCCGCCGCCCTGCTCTCGCAAAGCCGGGTATTCGGCGTGCTGGGCACCGACGCCACGGTGCGCCAGCCCTATGTCGACAGGCTCGCGGCCGAACATGGCGCCGACTGCACGGTCCTGCGCCATGGGTCGGCCGCGCTCGTCCAGCTTGCCGAGGCGAAACTGCGCGGCGAACCGCTCGATCCCGCCATTGCGCGGGACGCGCTGGCCGGCCTGTTCGACCAGCCGGGCGGCGATCGGATGGACATAGTGGTCCTCGCCTGCACGCATTTTCCGCTGGTGGAGGCCGAACTGGCCGCCGCTTCGCCCCGTCCACTCAGATCCGTGCACGGCGGTGAAGGAATTGCGCGCCGCATCGCCTATCTCACCCAGGGGCAGCCATGGCCGTCCGAACCGCAGTCCGGAACCGCGGTCTTCACTCGCCTGGACGAGAGCGTGGAGCCACTCCGCCCAGCGCTGGAAGGCTATGGCTTGCAACGGATCGAAGGACTTTGAAGGGGTGGACCTTTGGTCCAATCGCAAGTCCTTCTATCAGTGTGATAGGTAATTCTCCCTAAGGCTGCGAGCGTTTATCACTGGTAATAGGCCAAAACAGCGGATAAATGCCCCTCAAAGAGGGGATGCGGGAATAGGGACAGGGCGTTCAAGTGAACTACAAGCACATCTTCACGCAGGCGATCGACCGGCTCCATAGCGAAGGCCGCTATCGCGTGTTCATCGACATCCTGCGCAACAAGGGCGCCTTCCCCAACGCCCGCTGCTTCCACGGTCATAACGGGCCCAAGCCCATCACCGTCTGGTGCTCCAACGACTATCTCGCCATGGGCCAGCATCCCAAGGTCGTCGCCGCGATGGAAGAGGCGCTGCACGATGTCGGCGCAGGCTCCGGCGGCACCCGCAATATCGGCGGCAACACCCATTATCATGTCGATCTGGAGGCCGAACTGGCCGACCTGCACGGCAAGGAAGGCGCTTTGCTCTTCACCTCGGGCTATGTCTCGAACGAAGCGACGCTCTCGACCCTCGCCAAGATCCTGCCCGGCTGCATCATCTTCTCCGACGAGCTGAACCATGCCTCGATGATCGCGGGCATCCGCAATTCGGGCTGCGAGAAGCGCGTCTTCCGCCACAATGACGTCGATCATCTGCGCGAACTGCTGGCCGCCGAAGACCCGGAAGCGCCCAAGCTGATCGCCTTCGAAAGCGTCTATTCGATGGACGGCGACATCGCCCCCATCGCCGCGATCTGCGACCTGGCCGACGAATATAACGCCCTCACCTATCTGGACGAGGTTCATGCAGTCGGCATGTACGGCGCGCGCGGCGGCGGCATTTCCGAACGGGACGAGGTCGCCGATCGCGTGACCATCATCGAAGGCACGCTGGGCAAGGCGTTCGGCGTGATGGGCGGCTATATCGCCGCCGACCAGATGATCGTCGACGTGATCCGCAGCTATGCGCCCGGCTTCATCTTCACCACCTCGCTCTCGCCGGTGCTGGTCGCGGGCGTGCTTGCCAGCGTCCGCCATCTGAAGCAGTCGAATGAGGAACGCGAAGGCCAGCAGGCGTCCGCCGCGACGCTCAAGCGCCTGATGGCGGAGGCAGGACTGCCGGTGATGCCGTCGGTCACGCACATCGTTCCGCTGATGGTGGGCGACCCGGTGAAGGCCAAGCGGATCAGCGACATATTGCTGGCGGAATATGGCGCCTATGTGCAGCCCATCAACTATCCCACCGTCCCGCGCGGCACGGAACGCCTGCGCTTCACGCCCGGACCGGCGCATACCGAAGAAATGATGCGCGAACTGGTCGATGCTCTGGTGGAAATCTGGGACCGGCTCGAACTGGAATTCAAGAAAGCGGCCTGACCGGCATCCGCGCGAATTCCGCTGGAGGCGCTGCCCTCATTCCCCCTCCCGCAGGCGGGGGCTGGGGTGGGTCGGCGCAACATCAGCGGCAATTTCCAGCGGCCAGGCCGGAATTCGCAACCCCGATCCGGGAACCGGCCGAAAACTCACAGCCGGATCAACCCACCCCTGACCGCATAGCCCCGATACAGGCTCCGGCTATGCGCAAAGCCCCCCATGTCCGCCGCCACCCTGCCGATCGCCTGCCTGAACTCCGCCCGCGGCGACACATGAAAGCGCGCCAGCCACCCGAACAGCGCCCGCTTCCACAAGCGCGGCAGACCATCCTGCTGCCCGAAGTCGACAATCTCCAGCTTGCCGCCATGCGCGACGCAACCCGCCGCCTGCCCCAGAGCCGCTTCCCAGTCCGGTATCATGGACAGCGCATAGCTGATGAACACCCGCTCGAACCGTTCGCGCCCGAACAGCGCCCCTGCATCGAACGCACAGGCATCCCCCTTCGCCAGCACCACGCGATCCCCCAGGCCCGCCTTCGCCACGGCTTTGCGCGCCGTCCCCAGCATCGCCTCGGAAATATCGACGCCATAGAGCCGCGCCTCCGGCCAGGCCTTGCCCACGGCGATCAGATTGCGTCCCGTGCCGCAGCCGATCTCCAGCACCGCCCCACCGCGCGGCGGCGCCAGGTCGGCAATAAGCCCATCCCGCCCGAGCAGGTAGAATTTCCGCGACAGGTCGTAAATGTGCCGCTGATGCCGATAAGTGCTGTCCATCAACCCGCCATGCCCGCCCGTCATCACGCCCTCCCCAGCACATAGAGGTGGACGCCGCCATAAATGGCCGACCGGTCCCGCGCCGTATATTCCCGCGATTCCTCCGCCCGATGGTCCCAGCGCGACAGCAGCGCATCGTCGACCCGCCCCGGCAGGATGCTCGGTTCGCCCGCCGTCCGGAACAGCACCCGCGCACCCCGTTTCGCCGTTCGCGTGATCTGGGCCCAAAGCGCGTTCAACTGCGCATCGTCCATCCAGTCCTGCGCGTCGAGCAGGATGTAGCGATCGACGGACCCCGCCTCCTGCGACGCCAGGAAGTCGGTGAAGTTCACATGCCGGACATCCACCCGCCCGGCGCGTTCCACCACGGCCGCATGGTTCGCGGCCTGCAAATAGGGCGGCAATGGCCCCTCGCCGCCGGCATAACCCCGCCCGAAAGCCTGCACCGCGAAATAATTGTCCTTGAGGTCGAAGCCGCAGGCCAGCTTTTCCAGCCGCGCCTTCAGCACGCCGTCCATCCGCGCGTCCCCGGCCAGCGCCTCATATTGCGCCGGCGGGATGCCCAGGCCGAAGAGCGAAGCCGGCTGGCTCGTCAGCCATCGCATGAAGGCGCTGTCGAACACCGGCGCCAGCTCCGTTTCGAAGATCGCCCGCTGCTCCTCCCGCGATTTCGCATCCAGCATCCGCCGCGGATCGACGCCATGCAACCGCGCCAGCAGATGCGCCGCGCCGATGAAGCGCCCCAGCAGCCCATGCCTGTAAATCCCCCGCGCAAAGCCGCCGATCCGCCGCCGCCCGATGAAGTCCCGCCCCTCCCAGTAGCGCCGCGTGGCGTCGTCCAGCACCGGCGCCACGAAGGTGCGATAGGCCGCCACATTCTCCTTGCAATCCGCCCTGGCGAAGAAGCGATGGAAGGCCCGATGGTCCGGCAATGCCTGCGCCGCCGCCAGCTTCAGCCGGTTGAGCGCGACATGCGCGGTGTTGAGGTCGACCGCCGTGATCTTCGCCGGATCGGCCGTCAGATAGCTCAGCACATTGCACCCGCCCGAAGCAATGGTGACGACATGGCTGTCCGGCCCGATCGCCAGCGCTTCCATGTCGACCTCCGGATCTTCCCAGATCTGCGCATAGACAAGGCCCCGGAACGCAAAGGTGAAGGCCCGTTCCAGCAGGCCCTGTTTCGACAGATGCCGATGCCGGTGCACTGCGCGGGTAACATTCTGGTGAGCCGTAGATGCCATGTGCCGCGCCTCCTCGCTGCCGGTCGTCCGGCGGCGCATAGGGCAACGGCGTGTCGTACCCATGACGATCGGGTTACGGCAATATGAAGGCCCTTGCGGAACCAAGCGGCGCATTCCACCTTCTTCCACAGCAATGCCTCACTGGATCGAACCCCACCCCACCGGCATCTATGTCCGCCCGGCCGATGCCTGGATCGATCCCTCCGTCCCGCGGGAACGCGCGCTTGTCACCCATGGCCATGCCGATCATGCGCGCGGCGGCCACGGCCATGTCTGGGCGACGGAGGAAACGCTGGCGATCATGGCCCTGCGCTACGGCACCGCGTCGGGCACGGCGGTGCCCTATGGCGAAGAAATCCGCATGAACGGCGTCACGATCAGCTATGTGCCCGCCGGCCATGTCCTCGGTTCCGCCCAGATCCTGCTGTCCCACGCTGGCGAGCGGGTGGTCGTCACCGGCGACTACAAGCGCCGCCCCGATCCCACCTGCAAAGCCTTCGAACCCGTCCCCTGCGACATCTTCGTCACCGAAGCCACATTCGGCCTGCCGGTCTTCCGCCATCCCGACACGGGCAGCGAGGTCGACCGCCTGCTCGCCGCCCTGCACGCCCATCCCGACCGCTGCGTCCTGGTCGGCGCCTACGCCCTGGGCAAGGCGCAGCGCCTGATCTGCGAACTGCGCGCCAGGGGCCATCACGACCCCATCCACATCCATGGCGCGCTGGAGAGGATGTGCGCGCTCTACGAACAATTCGGCGTCGCCCTGGGAGAGCTGCGCCCGGCGACCGGCCTCCCCGCCGGGGACATGCGCGGCCGCATCGTCGTCTCGCCCCCTTCCGCCCTCAACGACCGCTGGAGCCGCCGCCTGCCCGACCCGATCACCGCCATGGCGTCGGGCTGGATGCGCGTCCGCCAGCGCGCCCGCCAGCGCAATGTCGAACTCCCCCTCATCATCTCCGACCATGCCGACTGGGACGAGCTGACCGACACCATCCGCGAGGTGGCCCCGTCGGAAACCTGGATCACCCACGGGCGGGAGGAAGCCCTGCTCCACTGGTGCATGACCCACCAGATGCGCGCCCGCGCCCTCGCCCTGGTGGGCCGCGAAGACGAGGATGAAGGCTGATGCGCCCCTTCTCCCGGCTTCTCGACGGCCTCGTCTACACCCGCTCCCGCAACGGCAAGCTGGACCTCATCGCCAGCTACATGCGCAGCGCCCCCGACCCGGACCGGGGCTGGGCGCTCGCCGCCCTCACCGGCAATCTCGACCTGAAAGCGGTCAAGGCTTCCACCATAGCGGAAATGACCCGCGCCCGCGTCGATCCGGTCCTTTTCGAAATGAGCCGGGACTATGTGGGCGACCTCGCCGAAACCGTGGCCCTCCTCTGGCCCAAGGCGGAGGATCAGCCGCCGGAGGTGGACGACGGCTCCCTCACCCTATCCGCCATAGTCGACCGCCTCCACGCCACCAGCCGCGCCGCCGCCCCGACGACCCTGGCCAGGATGATGGATCATCTCGACGCCTCCGGCCGCTTCGCCCTGCTGAAGCTCGCGACCGGCGGCCTGCGCGTCGGCATCTCCGCCCGGCTCGCCAAGACCGGCTTCGCCCAGGCCTTCGGGCTCGACGTCGACGATGTCGAGGAATGCTGGCACGCTCTGGCCCCACCCTATGCCGACCTGTTCGCCTGGGCGGAGGGCAGGTCGGACCGCCCGGATCCCGCCGGCACGCCCTTCTTCCGCCCCTTCATGCTCGCCCATCCGCTGGAGGCCGAAAGCGTCGACCTTTCGGACTATGCCGCCGAATGGAAATGGGACGGCATCCGCATCCAGATCGTCGGCACGGGCGCGCAGACCCGCCTCTACAGCCGCGCCGGAGACGACATCACCGGCAGCTTCCCCGACATAGCCGAAGCCTTCCGCCATCATGCGGTGCTGGACGGAGAACTGCTCGTGAAAGGGGAGTTTCAGGGCGGAGAGGCTGCCAGCTTCAAC
Source organism: Sphingobium sp. PNB (assembly GCF_019873065.1). Classification (NCBI taxonomy): domain Bacteria; kingdom Pseudomonadati; phylum Pseudomonadota; class Alphaproteobacteria; order Sphingomonadales; family Sphingobiaceae; genus Sphingobium; species Sphingobium sp. PNB. The sequence goes on along the minus strand of NZ_JAINEZ010000018.1, from coordinate 62,965 downwards.
GCCCTCCAGCAACGCCTCGGCCGCAAGGCGGTGACGGCGAAGATGATGGACGATTATCCCGCCTTCGTCCGCCTCTACGACATATTGCTCGACGCGGAGGAGGACCTTCGGCCGCTCCCCTGGGAACAGCGCCGCCTCCGCCTCGAAGCCACCGTGCCCCAGCTGGACCCGCACCGCTTCGACATCTCGGCCCTCATCGAAGCACCCGATTTCGACAGCCTGGCGGAAATACGCGCCGGCGCCCGCGACGCCGCGATCGAGGGCGTGATGCTCAAGCGCCGCGACAGCCCCTATGTCGCGGGGCGCAAGGCCGCGCTCTGGTATAAATGGAAACGCGATCCGCTGACCGCCGACTGCGTGATGATGTACGCGCAGCGGGGCCATGGCAAACGCTCCTCCTTCTATTCCGACTATACCTTCGGCTGCTGGACGGCGGACGGCGAACTGCTGCCCGTCGGCAAAGCCTATAGCGGCTTCACCGACGAGGAGCTGAAATGGCTCGACCGCTTCGTGCGGACCAACACGGTCAACCGCTTCGGCCCGGTGCGGGAGGTGGAAAAGTCGCTGGTGCTGGAGGTCGCCTTCGACAGCATCCACGAAAGCAAGCGGCATAAATCGGGGCTGGCCATGCGCTTCCCCCGGATCGCGCGCATCCGGAAGGACAAGCCTGCGCATGAGGCGGATACGGTGGAGGGATTAAGACGGTTGGTGAACTGACGCGCGCCGCGCCTGAACCTGAAGGGGAAGGGCCTTTGGCGGAAAACCACCCGATTCCCCCAATTCCCTTCCAGTCCCAATGCCTCTAGGCTCTCCAAAAAAGGAGATTCCAATGCCCTACACCGGAAGCTGCCATTGCGGCGCCGTCACCTTCACCGTCGCCGCCGATGCGCCCAGCGAGGCGATGACCTGCAACTGCTCCCACTGCCGCCGCAAGGGCTTCATGCTGACCTTCGTCCCCGCGGACCAGTTCACCTCGACAGCGGCGCGGACAAGCTGAGCGACTATCAATTCTACAGGCACAGGATCACGCACCAGTTCTGCACCGACTGCGGCACGCAGGCCTTCGCGCAGGGCCAGGGCCCCGATGGCTCGGCCATGCAGGCCATCAATCTGCGCTGCGTTCCCTCCGTCGATCTCGACGCGCTCAGGATCAGCAAGGTGGATGGGGCGAGTTTCTAGGACCGGTCGATATTCAGCCCATGGCGTGCGGGAGGGGGGCTGCCCGGGGCTTCCTCTCGACAGACTGACTTTGCGCTGTAACGCCAACTCCCTATATGGGCGCTTTCGCGCGGATCGCGCGGCACAGCTATGGAGCAGTTGAATTGAGCAAGGTTCTGGTCATTGGTGCGGGTGGCGTCGGGTCTGTCGCGGTTCACAAAATGGCGATGAACTCTGACATTTTCAGCCATATCACACTCGCCAGCCGCCGCATCGTCTCCTGCGAGAAGGTGGCCGAATCGGTGAAGGCCCGCACCGGCGTCACCATCGACGTGGCGCAGGTCGACGCCGACAATGTCGCCGAAACCGTCGCCCTCATCGAAAGGGTGCAGCCGAAACTGGTCGTGAACCTTGCCCTGCCCTATCAGGACCTGGCGATCATGGACGCCTGCCTCGCGACCAAAACCGACTATCTCGACACCGCCAATTACGAACCGCGCGACACGGCGAAGTTCGAATATAGCTGGCAATGGGCCTATCAGGAGCGCTTCAAGGAAGCCGGCATCATGGCGCTGCTGGGCTCGGGCTTCGACCCCGGCGTCACCAGCGTCTTCGCCAGCTACATCAGGAAGCATCTGCTCGACCGGATCGACACGCTCGACATACTCGACTGCAATGGCGGCGACCATGGCCAGCATTTCGCCACCAACTTCAACCCGGAAATCAACATCCGCGAAGTCACCGCGCCCTCGCGTCACTGGGAAGGCGGCAAGTGGGTGGAGGGCCCGGCGCTGAAACACAAGCAGGTCTTCGACTTCGACCAGGTGGGGCAGAAGAACATGTACCTCATGTATCATGAGGAACTGGAATCGCTCGCCAAATTCTACCCTGAAATCAAGCGCATCCGTTTCTGGATGACCTTTGGCGACGCTTACCTCAAGCATCTGGAAGTGCTCCAGAATGTCGGCATGACCCGCATCGATCCCGTGATGTACAATGGGCAGGAAATCATCCCGCTCCAGTTCCTGAAGGCCGTGCTGCCCGAACCGTCCAGCCTGGGTTCGACCACCAGGGGCAAGACCAATATCGGCGACATCGCCACCGGCCTCAAGGATGGAAGCCAGAAGACGGTCTATGTCTATAATGTCTGCGACCATGAGGACGCCTATGCCGAAACCGGCAACCAGGCGGTCAGCTACACCACAGGCGTCCCCGCGATGATCGGCGCGGCGCTGATGCTGACCGGCGCATGGCGGGGTGAAGGCGTGTTCAACATCGAACAGTTCGATCCCGATCCCTTCATGGACATGCTGAACCGGCACGGCCTGCCCTGGCAGGTGAAGGAACTGCCCGCGCCGCTGGATTTCTAAACTGGATTTCTAAAAAAGCTTCGTTCCTGACGCCGTTCGGGCTGAGCCTGTCGAAGCCCCTTACTTTTCTTCAAAGTAAGCCGCACCTCAACAGGCTCAGGGCGGCGTGGATGAACCGATGGAAACCAAAGCCGGCGATCCCGCCGCCTTCGCCCATTTCGACCTGCGCCGCGTCCCTTCGCCCGCCTTCGTGGTGGACGAGGCCGCGGTGCGCCGCAACCTGTCGGTCCTGCGCGACATCCGCGACCGCGCGGGGATCAGGGTGCTGGGCGCGCTCAAGGCCTTCTCCATGTGGTCGCTTGGGGGCGTGATCGGCGAATATCTCGACGGCGTCTGCGCCTCCGGCATATATGAAGCGCGCCTCGGCCGGGAAGAATATCGCGGCGAAGTCGCCACCTATTGCGCCGCCTACAAGCCTGAAGATCTGGCCGAAATCCTCAGGATTTCAGACCATGTCATCTTCAACAGCCCCGGCCAGATCGCCCGCCTGCGCCCGGTCATCGACGATGCCCGGATGAACGGTGTGAACTTCGACATCGGCCTGCGCCTCAACCCCCTCCATGCGGAGGGCGAGGTGCCCAAATATGACCCGTCCCAACCGCACAGCCGCCTCGGCTTTCCCATCGACCAGCTGCGCCCCGAACATCTGGAGGGCGTCGACGGCCTCCACATCCACAATCTGTGCGAACAGGATTTCCTGCCGCTTCAGCGTACCTGGGCCGCCATCGAATCCCGCGTCATGCCCCATGTCGGCGGCATCAAATGGCTGAACTTCGGCGGCGGACATCATGTCACGCGCGCGGATTACCAGATCGACGACCTGATCGCCTTCCTCCGGGCGATAAAGGCGCAAACCGGCCTCGAACTCTATATCGAGCCGGGCGAGGCGATGGCGCTGGACGCGGGCATATTGGTCGGCGAAATCCTCGACGTGATCGACAACGGCATGCCCGTGGCGATCACCGACATCTCCGCCACCTGCCACATGCCCGACGTGATCGAGGCGCCCTACCGCCCGGCCATGCTGCATGAGGAAGCGGACGGCCCCGTCACCCGACTCGGCGGTCCATCCTGCCTCGCCGGGGACATCATAGGGGACTATCGAGTCCCCGGCGGCGCGACTCCGGGGCGGCGGATCGCCTTCCTCGATCAGGCCCATTATTCGATGGTAAAGACCAACACATTCAACGGCGTGCCGCTGCCGGCCATCTGGCTGTGGAACTCGGAAACCGACGAACTCAAGCAAATCCGCGAGTTTTCCTACCAGGATTTCAAGTCCCGTCTCTCCTGACGCACATTTCATAGCCGGCCGCGCAACAAAATTTACGCATGCGCTTTACAGGGGGACCCCTGCCGCATATATCGCCCTTCCGCTGCCCCATGGGACTTCCACCGCAAGGCAGCTTCTTTGCCAACGACTACCCTGGAGGTCCCTTGAGTTGCACAAGCATCATAGCGCGCTGGGGGTAGCGACCGCCCTCAAACCGGCAGCACCGGTAACGCTGATCCGTCCCCAGGCTGCGGCCCGGGCCGCCCGATTCTTCTCTGAGAAGTTTCCGGGGCGCTCGCTCTATGCAGTCAAGGCGAATCCGTCTCCCGATCTGATCCGCACCCTCTTCGCTTCCGGCATCACGCATTTCGACGTGGCGTCCATCGCGGAGGTGCGCCTGGTGGCGGAGACGCTGCAGGGCGAAGGCAAGCTTTGCTTCATGCACCCGGTCAAGGCCGAGGAAGCGATTGCAGAGGCCTATCACGTCCATGGCGTGCGCACCTTCTCGCTCGACACGCTGGACGAGCTGGCGAAGATCATGCGCGCCACGAATGATGCGACCGATCTTGAGCTGTGCGTGCGCCTGCGCGTTTCCTCCGAACATTCGGAACTCAGCCTTGCGTCCAAATTCGGCGCCGAACTGGGCGAGACCCGCGAACTGCTGATGGCGACCCGCCAGGCGGCCGATGCGCTGGGCATCTGCTTCCATGTCGGCAGCCAGGCGATGAGCCCGCAGGCCTATAGCGACGCCATCGAACGCGTGCGCGCGGCCATTGTCGATGCGGCGGTCACGGTCGACATCATCGATGTCGGCGGCGGCTTCCCGTCCATCTATCCGGGCATGGAGCCGGTCGCGCTCGAAAATTATTTCGACGCGATCCATCGCGGTTTCGAGAGCCTGCCGATCAGCTATTCGGCCGAACTATGGTGCGAGCCCGGCCGCGCCCTTTCCGCCGAATACAGTTCTGTCGTCGTGCGCGTCGAACGCCGCCGCGGCACGGAACTCTATATCAACGACGGCGCCTATGGCGCGCTGTTCGACGCGGCGCATATCGGCTGGCGCTTCCCTGTGGCCCTGCTGCGCGAGGAAGAGAGCGAGGCGGAACTGACCGGCTTCTCCTTCTATGGCCCCACCTGCGACGACATGGACCATATGGTCGGCCCCTTCATGCTGCCGGACGACGTGCAGGCGGGCGACTATATCGAAATCGGGATGCTCGGCGCCTATGGCGCCGCGATGCGCACCGGCTTCAACGGCTTCACATCCGAAGCCGTGGTGGAGGTGGAGGATGAGCCGATGGCCAGCCTCTATGTCGATGCGATTCCGGTCCGCCGTCGCGCAACTGTCATCAAGCTGGGGTAGAGGCTTGGGCCTCCCCCTTTGAGGAGAGGATGCAAGGCCCCTCGCCGCACTCCCCCGCGGCGAGGGGCTAATCTCTCAGCGCCGGAAGATGCCGACCAGTTCCACATGGGTGGACCAGCGGAACTGCCCCACCGGCCGAACCCGCTCCAGCCGATAGCCGCCGGCGATCAGATGCGCGGCATCCCGCGCGAAACTGGCAGGGTTGCACGAAATATAGGCGATCACCGGCACACGCGATGCGGCGAGCTGCATCACCTGCTCCCGCGCCCCTGCGCGCGGCGGATCGATGACAATCCCCGCGAACCGGTCAATCTCCGCAGGCGTCAGCGGTCGCCTGAACAGATCGCGATGATCCGCCACCATGCGCCGCCGCGCCTTATTCGCCGCCGATTTGAGGGAGAGGACAAGATCACGCGCCGCCTCCGCCGCATAGACGGGCCGCCCATCCCCCAAAGCCAGGGCGAATGTGCCAAGCCCGCAAAAGAGATCCGCAACGGCGCCCTCCGCGGGCATAGCGGCCCGCGCTTCGCGCACCAGCGCGGCTTCGCCATCGGGTGTCGCCTGAAGAAAAGCGAAGGGCGGAAAGGCAACCGGCACGCCGCCGAAGCGGACCGTGACCGGCTCCGGTTCCCACCGCGTCTGCGGACCCTCCCCTTCATCGATGGTCAGGCGAGCCAGCCCATGGTCCTGCGCAAAAGTTAGAAGCGCCTCGTCGGCGGCAAGCCCCTCGATCCGCACGCCCTCCAGCAAAAGATCGACGCCTTGATCGGTCAGCGACATGCGGACATGCGCGGCGCGCTTCTCGGGCAGGATGACCGCGCACAGGCTCCTCAGCGGCGCCACCAGCGCGAACAGCCGGGGATCGAGGATCTCGCACATCGCGAGGTCGACCAGCATATGGCTGCCCGATTCGGCAAAGCCGATGACGACCTTCCGCCCCTGTCTGCTTGCGCGCAGCGATGCACGGCGACGGACCTTCGGCGGCGAGATATGCGGCGGCAGAAGCATGCCGGGTTCCACGCCCTGCCCTGCCAGGGCTCCTGCAACGCGCGCCGTCACGAACTCCGCGTAGCTCGCATCGTCGATATGCTGCAACTCGCATCCGCCGCAGGTCGGAAAGTGAACGCATGGCGCGTCGACATGATGCGGCCCCCGCAATATGCCGCCGTCCGCCGCGATCCTGTCTCCAGGCGCGGTCAACGGAACATGGCGGCCAAGGGCGGTCACGCCATCGCCCTTCGCGGCGATGCGGACGATGATGTCGGTATCAGGGTCGGTCACAGGCGGGAGGCGATAGCCGCTGGCAGCTCCGCAAGCAAATCGTCCGCGATGAACGCCGCGCCCGCCCGCCTTGCCGCCTCTCCATGCAGCCACAGCGCTTCACATGCCGCCTGGAATCCGTCCCCCGTGACAGCGAGCCGAGCAGCGACCAGCCCCGCCAGAACATCGCCCGTCCCCGCCGTCGACAGCCAGGATGAACCCGGCGGCGAAAGGACAGCGCGCCCATCCGGCGAGGCGACAATGCTGTCGCTTCCCTTGTAGATCAGCGTCGCGCGCGTCCGTTTCGCCGCCTCCAGCGCCCGTTCCACCTTGCTGCCCGGTAGATTTCCGAACAGGCGGACAAATTCGCCTTCATGGGGCGTCAGGACCGAGCCCTGCGGAATGGCGTCCACCCCGTCTTTCCCCAGCAAGACCAGCGCATCGGCGTCCAGAACGAGCGGATGCCCGGCGGCAAGCGCGGCTTTCAACCGATCCGAAGCCTCGCTCCCACGTCCCAGGCCCGGCCCTACCAATATGGCCCTGAACCGATCGTCGTTCAGCGCACGTGCTACATCACCCGCCTTATCGGCCTGCTGCGTGACGATGGCGCCCGGCCCCATGTGCACCGAACCCTGCGCCAGGTGCCGAACCATGCCCGATCCCGCACGTGCCGCTGCCTGGCTGGCGAGCAGTCCGGCGCCCGCCATTTCGCCGCCCACCACGGCGACCAACCCCCGGCTATATTTATGCGCGTCGGGCGCCGGCGGATGCAATTGCGGCGGCGCCAGCCGGTGAATCTTCGCGCCGGATGCGTCAATGCCGATGTCGGCGCAAACCAGCCGCCGCCAGCATCCTGCGGCCGGTTGCAACATATGCGCCGGCTTTAGCGCACCCAGGGCAACACAGACGCCCATGACAGGCACATCGGAAAGCAATTCGCCCCTATCCGTCTGCACGCCGCTCGGCAGGTCCACGGCATAGCTGAAGCTCGCCTGTTCGGTAAGGGCGCGCAGCTTCGCCGCGATCGCCCCGTCCAGCCCACGAGAGAGGCCGGTCCCGAACAGCGCATCCACGATCTGCGTCGCCGGCGCCGCGTCCAGGAAAGCTTCGACGGGGCCACCCCATGCCTCCCGCGCCTTCATGCTGGAGTCCGTTCGGCTTTCGCCAAGGGCGGCGACGCGCACCGGCACGCTTCGCGCCCGAAGGAGCCGCGCGATCACGAAGCCGTCGCCGCCATTATTGCCGGGACCGCAGAGGACCAGCAAGTCACGCTTTCCACCTGCCCGCCAGATGATCTCCGCAGCGGCGGCCCCCGCGCGCTCCATCAGCATATATTCGGGGATGCCGGCTGCGATCACGGCCTGCTCCGCCCGCCGCATCTCGGCCGCCGTCAGGATCGCATGCATCCGCATCATTTCTTCCCTTCGGAGAAGCGGGCGGGAAGGCGATAGCGGTCCTGCCCGACGCTCAACGCGATTGCCCCCTTGCCGGCGACCTGAATACCGGCCTGTTCCGCCCCGTCCGCCGGCGCGATTCCGCGTCCGTCATGGACTATCCGGAAGCGCCGGAAGCCGCCGTCCGCATGGCGCACCGTCAGCATCTTCCCATCCCGCTCGACCGCACAATCCTCGCTCCACTCCGCGCCCGGTCCGATTGCGCAGAAAATCTTTTCCCGCCCTTTCCCCGCAAGTTCGCCGGACTCCGGGCGAGGGCTGCATCCCGTCAGCGCCAGACACAGAAGCGCATCTTGCATCAACGAGCGGGATTTCATCATTCCTTCCCGCTGCCCGTCATGCGAGCCGGCTCCGGCATTCGAGAACCACCGGAGCCAATATTGCGGCAAATCGCCTTTGCCCTTCCTCATCGCCGACCAGATCCTGCCGCATCTCTATGCCCAGATAGGGAATGCCGTTCCTCTCCGCGTGGCGGTTCATCGTGGCGTTCAGCACCTTGCCCGAATAGGGCAGTTGGTCACCCACCTTGAGCCCCGCCGCCTCCAACATGGGAATGGCGATCCGCGCTGCCCTGTCATCCTGGTTGTAGAGCACGCCGATGTCCCAGGGCCGCTTCTGATCGGGATCGCTGGCGAGGCGCGGCGTGAAGCTGTGGACGGACAGGATGAACGGCGAAGCCATGCCGTCCAGCAGCCGCGCGACATGATGATGATAGGGGTGGTGGAACCGCATCATCCGGTCGGCGAGGTCGGCATGGCGGTTTCCCGCAATGGCATGGCCATCGCTCATGACGGGCAGCAGGCCGGGTGCATCCTCTTCCCGGTTGAGGTCGATGACGAGGCGCGAAACGCCGCCGAGCACCGCCGTGCAGCCCAGTTGCCGCGCCAGCAGCGCGCTGACCTCCGCCACGCCGATGTCTATGGCGATATGATCGCTCAGCAAGGCGGCATCGATCCCAAGGTCGATGTCCGCCGGAACATGCGCCGAGGCATGATCGGCAATGATCAGGATGTTGAGGTCGCCTCCATCGATCTGCGTGAAAGCCTCGCTCATGCCGCCCTGATCCTCGTTTCCGCAACCCACCATCCGTTCCGACCAGCGCGCAAGACTGCCGCAGCCTCCGCCATCTGCCGATCCCTATCGAAGAGGGCGAAGCAGGTCGCGCCCGACCCGGACATGCGGACAAGGCGCGCTCCGGCGCAGGCTCCCAGCGCCGCCAGTACATCCGCGACGACCGGCGCTGCCGCCGTGGCGGCCTGCTCCAGGTCGTTGCGCCCCTCGCTGATCAACTGTTCCAGCCCCTCTGCCGCAAGCGGACCCCGGTCCAGTCGATCCCAAAGTCCGAAGACTTCCGCGGTCGACAGGGCGACGCCGGGATTGACGAGCAGGATCGGCATGGCGGTCAGGCCTTCGACAGCCTGGGGCTGCAATATCTCGCCGCGTCCACGCACCATTTGCGGGATGCTGCCGATGCAGGCGGGAACGTCCGATCCCAATGACAGGGCGATGCGCTCCAGAGCCTGCGGAGCCATCGGCGCATTCCAGAGCCTGGTCAGCAAACGCAGCGCAGCCGCGGCATCGGCGGAACCGCCGCCAATGCCCGAAGCGACGGGCAATATCTTGGTCAGCCTCAGATCGGCGCCGGGACTTCCCCCCAGATGGACCTGCAACGCGCGGGCGGCCTTCACCACCAGATTGTCCGGGCCGCCATCCAGCAAGGGACCGAACGGGCCGTCCATCTCCAGCCTGATTTCTCCGTCCGCGCGGATGCGGCCCGTCAGCCTGTCGCCCAACTCGGTGAAGACGAACAGGCTCTCCAGCGCATGATAGCCGTCTGCCCGCTTGCCCCGGACATGGAGCGCCAGATTGATCTTGGCAAAGGCGGTTTCGACCAGTTCGCCCGCGTCCACGGGGCGGGCGGCGACCTCCTCCGCTTCAACGTGCGGCATATTCCGGCTTCATCCCCTCTCTGGTCTTGGCGGCCAGTCGCTGCGCCGTCTCTCCCTCAGCAAAGACGGCCGCGGCGCGCCAGGCATAGCGCGCCTCATACCGTCGTCCGGCTGCCCAGAGCGCATCGCCCAGATGTTCGTTGATGGTCGCGTCTGAGGGCGCGCCCGCTGCTGCCCGCTCCAATATCGGTACGGCGGCATCGATGTCGCCGGTCACGAACTGCGCCCAGCCCAGGGAGTCGGTGATCGATGCATCCTGCGGCTTCAGCGCGCTCGCCTTCTTCAGCAATTCCAGCGCCGCATCCATGTTCTGCCGCCGCTCGATCTGCGCATAGCCCAGATAATTGAGTATGGCGGGTTCGTTCGGCGCCAGCTTGGCCGCCCGCTCCAGCACGGCCCGCGCCTCGTCCCATTGCGCGCCCTGTTCCAACGCGCTGCCTTCGAACAGCAGCAGCGCCCAGGGAACGGCATCGTCCGAATAGCCTGCCTGCGCCGCGCGGAAGGCCGATGCGGCCGCCCGGTAATCCTTTTCCTGCATCAGCAACTGACCCAGCCGGACATGGCGTTCGGGCTCCGCATTGGGGACGGCTGCGAGCGCATGGGCAAGGGAGATCGCCTCCGGCCGCTGGCCCGCCGCCGCCAATGCCTCGACCAGTTCGGCCTGCCCTAGCGCGCCGTACCAGCCGGCTCCGGGGACCTTGCGGGCTTCCTCGACCGCATAGGCCGCATAACCGCCCCGGCTCAGCAAATCGGCGGCGACGATGCGGGGCGCGGCCCCGGCAGGATCGGCAAAGGCGGCGATGCGCGCAAGCCTGATCCCCAGCGACCCCGTGCTGCCGTCCGAGGATATGTCGGCGGCCAGCCGGGTAAGCAGCCGGGCGAACCCCTGCCCCGCCGTCAGGGCCTTGCCATGGAACGAAAGCGCCTTGCCCCTGGCAACATCCTCGCGGGCCTGCGCGAAATTGGCGTGGGTTTCGGGCAGAAGCGCCAGCGCATCCGCCCTGGCGCCCCGCGCCGCCAATTGTCCGGCGAAGAGCAGCCGCAGTTCGTCCGCCTCCGCGGTCCGCAATGCAAGCGCCTGGTTGATCGATGGCCGGGCAGTCTGAAGGTCGCCGTTACGCAGCGCCTGCAGCGCCAGATGTTCGTCCAGATAACGTTTCGCGAGGGAGGCGAAACGATCCGTGGGGTCGATGACGGGCGCCGCATAGCGCCCCTCCCCCACCGAAATCCAGCTGCGCATGATCGGCGCCAGAAAGGCGAAATTGCCTTCCGCCACCATGCGGTCGACGATCAGCCTTGCACCTGCCCAATCCTTCCGGTTCAGCGCGTCCGCGATCTGGAGCAGGGTGCCGTCGCGCGGCAGGATGCCGTCGCTTTCCAGCACGGCGGCGGAGCGCAGCGCCAGCGCCATATCGCCGCTGATCACCGCCTGGAAATAGGATCGGCGGGCAACCTCCAGGCTGGCGGGATCGCCCGCCAGCGCTTGCCGGTAGCTGGTCAGCGCAAGGCCGGGAGCGCCGTCGTCATCGGCCAGGCGCCCCCGCATATAGGCATGCAATGCGCTGCCGGGGTCCACCGATGCGCCCGCCGCGGCGGGCAGCACCAGCATGATTGCAGCAAATGCCTGTTGAGGTAGGCGCCTACATGTTCGGATAGTTCGGTCCTCCACCGCCCTCGGGCACCACCCAGTTGATGTTCTGGGTCGGGTCCTTGATGTCGCACGTCTTGCAGTGGACGCAGTTCTGCGCATTGATCTGGAAGCGGGGTTCGCCTTCTTCCAGCCCGACCACTTCATAGACGCCCGCCGGACAATAGCGTTGCGCCGGCTCGTCATAAAGGGGCAGGTTGTAGGAAATCGGGATGGACGGGTCCTTGAGCTGGAGATGGACCGGCTGATCCTCCTCATGATTGGTGTTGCTGAGGAACACCGACGACAGCCGGTCGAAGCTGATCACGCCATCGGGCTTGGGATAATCGATCTTCCTCGACACGTCCTTGCGCCACAGCTTCTCCGCATCGGGCTTGTGCTTCATCGTGAAGGGCAGGCCGATCTTCAGCGTGCGCATCCACATGTCGATGCCCGCCAGCACCGTGCCGATGGTGTTGCCGAACTTCGACAGCAGCGGCTCGGCATTCTTGACCAGTTGCAGTTCGGTCGCGATCCAGCTCGACCGCAGATTGGCCTCATAATCGTCCAGCACATCGCTCGACCGTTCGGCCCGGATCGCAGCGAAGGCCGCCTCCGCCGCCAGCATGCCCGATTTCATCGCGGTATGCGTGCCCTTGATGCGGGGCACGTTGACGAAGCCCGCCGAGCAACCGATCAACGCGCCGCCCGGGAAGGCGAGCTTGGGGATCGACTGCCAGCCGCCCTCGTTGATCGCCCGCGCGCCATAGGAGACGCGACGGCCGCCCTCCAGATATTTGCGGATTTCCGGATGCTGCTTCCAGCGCTGGAATTCCTCGAACGGGTAGAGATAGGGGTTGCGATAGCCCAGCCCCACGACGAAGCCCAGCGCCACCTGCCCATTGGCCTGATGGTAGAGGAAGCCGCCCCCATAGGCGTCGGTCAGCGGCCAGCCCTGGGTATGGATGACGAGGCCGGGCTTGTGCTTGGCGGGATCGATGTCCCACAATTCCTTCATGCCCAGGCCATAGACCTGCGGCTCGCTGTCGGCATCGAGCGCGAACTGGCGCTTCAATATCTTGGTGAGATGGCCCCGCGCGCCCTCCGCAAAGAAGGTGTAGCGCGCATGCAGTTCCAGCCCAGGCTGATAGTCAGGCTTGCGATTGCCCTCCCGGTCGATACCCATGTCGCCGGTCGCGACGCCCTTCACCGACCCGTCCTCATTGTAGAGGATTTCCGCCGCCGCGAAGCCGGGGAAGATTTCGACGCCCAGCCCCTCGGCCTGTTCGGCCAGCCAGCGGCAGAGATTGCCCAGCGATCCGGTATAGGTGCCCTTGTTGTGCATCCAGCCCGGCGTCATGATGTGCGGCATACTCATCTTGCCGCCCTTGCTGAGGAACCAGTGCTGATTGTCCGTCACCGGCACTTCGGCCATCGGGCAGCCCATGTCGCGCCATTCGGGGAACAACTCATCCAGCGCCTTGGGATCGACCACCGCGCCCGACAGGATATGGGCGCCGATTTCCGAGCCCTTTTCCAGCACGCAAACCGACAATTCCTGCCCAGCCTCGTTCGCGAGTTGCTTCAGCCTGATGGCCGAAGACAGCCCCGCCGGTCCCCCGCCGACGATGACGATGTCATAGGGCATCGAATCCCGTTCGCTCATATTCCCTCCATTTCGTCGACGCCGCCGGTTTTCCTTCCTGATCCGGTCGCCGCGCTACCCAAACGTTTTGCCACTGAGCGCGATGAAGAAACTTGACCACGGCGTCAACCTCTGGCCCAAGACAATCGATGCGGGGATTATTGCAGGAAAATCTGGCGGAGACCGCCAATGCCTATATGGCGTGGTGGAGGCTGGCCGGCGTGGATTGCGCCATCGGCGAGGAACCGACCAACTGGTTGCGCCCCGTTCAGGAGCCGCCGCGAACGCGGATCGCCGCGCCCGACGATGCTCCCGCCCAGACTAAGCCCCAGTCTTTCGACTCCTTCCTGACCTGGCTTGCGGAGGACGCCGCCCAGCCGGAGCGACGCTGGCCGGGGGCCGCGCTCATGCCCGCAGGGCCCGTCAACGCACCTCTCATGGTCATCACCGACATGCCCGATCCCGCAGACATCGAGGCAGGAGCCCTGCTCAGCGAGCGCGCGGGTCAATTGTTCGATGCCATGTTGCGGACGATCGGCCTCAAGCGGCAGGACATCCATCTGGGGTCGCTCTTCCTGTCCCGTCCGCCGGGCGCGATGGTGGAGGCGTCGGATCTGGCGGCGGCCGCAGCGCGCATGCGCACACATGTGATGCTTGCCTCTCCACGAAGATTATTGTTGTTGGGCGACCGAACGATCCGCACCCTTCTGCCAACGCCGGAGACAGGTTTACGGAATTTTAACCATGATGGCGGCACCTTACCCGCCTTCGCCACATTTCACCCGCGTTTGCTGCTTGGCCAACCCGCAGCAAAGGCAGAATGTTGGCGTGTGCTGCAAGGTCTGATCGAGGAAATGACTGAGTGATTCGCGCAACCACCCTTTCATCATGCCTGGCAGCGCTGGCTTTCGCCGCGACGGCCATGCCGGCAAACGCCGACACGGCGGTTACTGTTCCCGCGATGGCCAGGGAATTGCCCTCATCGCCTCTCCAGCTGAGCGAGGCCGACAAGGGCCGGTACAGCGCCATTTACGCCGCCTTGCGGGACCAGAAATGGATGGATGCGAAGGCGATGATCGGCGCGCTGGACGCACAGGACGCTTTCCGCCCGGTCGCCCTGGCCGAACTCTACCTCGCAAGGAATTCCCCCAGGGTCGAGCTGTTCGAACTGCTCGACCTCATCAACAAGGCGCCATGGCTGGACAAGGCCGATCAGCTTTCGCGGCTGGCGCAGAAGCGTGGCGCCACGATCCTACCCGCCCTGCCCCAGGTGCAGAAGATGGTCTGGCTGGGTGGCGCGCCCCGCCGCGAATATGTGTCGGCGGTGAAGACCGATGCGCTGGCGCAAGCACTGGTCGGTCAAATCCAGCCCTTCATCAAGAATGACGATCCGGCCGGCGCCGAAGCCCTGCTTTCCACCGGTGAGGCTGGGCTGACGCCGGAGGGCCTGACCGAAGTGCGGCAGCGCATCGCCTGGGCCTATTATATCGAAAGCGACGACGCCAACGCCCGGCGCATGGCGGCGAAGGCCCTTGAAGGCCGCAGCGGCGGCGATTGGGCTGTGCAGGCCTATTGGACCACCGGCCTTGCGGCCTGGCGCCAGAATGACTGCCGGGCTGCTGCGCCTGCTTTCGGCAATGTCGCGGCGCTGGCCGGCAATAGCGACATGCGCGCGGCAGGCGCCTATTGGGCGGCGCGCGCCTATATGGTGTGCGGAGAACCGGAGCGGGTCGAAGCCCTGCTGAAGACCGCTGCGCGCTCGGAAGAGAGCTTCTACGGCCTGCTGGCCCGCGAAACGCTGGCCGTGCCCCTGGGCGGCGCGCCTGCCGCACCTCGCTTCGGCGCTACGGAATGGCAGCAGCTCAAGGACAGCCCTAATGTGCGGGCGGCCGTCACCCTGTCAGCCATTGGTGAAACGGCACGAGCGGACCAGATCCTGCGCTATCAGGCGAAGATCGGCGGGACCGGCCAATATGATGCGCTGATCCGGCTGGCGGGCGCGCTGAGCCTGCCGGAAACCCAGCTCTGGCTCGCTCATAACGGTCCTGCGGGCAAGCAGCCGGGCAGTTTCGCGCGCTTCCCCGCGCCCGATTGGCGGCCGGATGGTGGATGGCGGGTCGACCCGGCGCTGATCTATGCCCATGCGCTCCAGGAATCCGGTTTCCGCCGGGATGTCGTGAGCAGCGCAGGCGCCCGTGGACTGATGCAGGTGCTGCCCAGCACGGGCAGCCTGATGGGGCTTTCCGCGTCCGATCAACTGTTCGTGCCGTCGACCAATATGGAATATGGCCAGCGCTACCTCGAAAATCTGCGCGACATGGGCGCGACCGGCGGGCTGCTGCCCAAGGTGATGGCCGCCTATAATGCCGGGCCGATGCCCGTCGAGCGTTGGAACAGCGAAGTGAAGGACAATGGCGACCCGCTGCTGTTCATCGAATCCCTGCCCTATTACGAAACGCGCGCCTATGTGAACATCGTGATGCGCAACTATTGGATGTATCAGATCCAGGCGAAGGGCAGTGCGGAATCGCTGGCCGGCATGGCGCAGGGACTTTGGCCGACCTTTCCGGGAACGAAGGGCACGCGCCTGGTGCGCCTGGCCCCCAGGAAGCCGATGGCCAGCGCAAGCATTGCCGCCAGCATTGCCGGCGGTTCCGACTGATGCCGATCGACGAAGGCCGGCCCTTCCTGCCGGTTCGGATTGCATTGCTGACAGTGTCGGACAGCCGCACGGCCGCCGACGACAGGTCGGGCGACATTCTGGCGGATCGCATTGCCGCCGCCGGCCATGTCCTGGCCGATCGTCATATCGAGCGGGACGAACGCTCGGCCATCGTCGCGCGCCTGCATGGCTGGATCGACGATCCGCAGATCGACTGCATCATCACGACCGGCGGAACGGGAGTCACGGGCCGCGACGTCACCCCGGAGGCTCTGGCGCAGGTGCAGGACAAGGAAATTCCGGGCTTTGGAGAGTTGTTCCGCTGGCTCAGCTATCAAAGCATCGGCACGTCCACCATCCAGTCGCGGGCGACCGCCTGCGTCGCACGGGGCACCTATATCTTCGCGCTGCCTGGATCGACGGGCGCGGTGAAGGATGCCTGGGACGGCATCCTCGTCAGCCAACTCGACAATCGTTTCCGGCCCTGCAACTTCGTGGAACTCATGCCGCGCCTGACCGAACGCTGAGACATCGCCACAATTCGCACCCTCATTTGGTCGGCGCAGGGTTTTCCTTGAAGAATTTGCTGGCCTCGCCCAGCATGACCGTCCACCAGTCGATCACATCCGCGAAATTCTTCTGGTTAAGCCCGCCGACGGTCGTCACGTCATAGGCGACCGCCAGCGATCCGTCGTCCCAGACGGACATCTGCGCGAACCTCTTGTCCTTGTTCCATTTATTGGCAAGCTCCGGCGTATTGCCGCCGTCATCCTCAAAGCTCACCTGAAATTGCAGCGATCCGCAATGCCGCGTCTGCTCGCATTCATAGAAGAAGATCGAGTAATCATAGCCGCTCGCCGCGCTTTCGATCTTCGGATTGCCGGTTTGCTTGCTCTTGCCCAACAGCGCCCTGTATCCGGCGGCCTGAAGCGCCTGCACCACGGTTTGCGGATTGCTCGCGCATATCAGGCCCGCACCGCAAGCCCCAGTGTCGGCAGCCAGGCCGGGCGTTGCCAGAGCCATCCACAAGCCTGCCGCGGCGATGATCTTCCGCATCATGTCCCCCTTTTCGAATGGGCTTCAGATGAACCGGCGGATACGGCCTTGTCAACATGTTCCCTTTATGTTCTAATTAGGAGATGGCGGTTGAGAAAGGCAGAGGTGCGACGGTAAACGGCGAAAGCCGGCGTTTCAACATGCCCGAACGAACGGTCGACGGCGATTGGCTGGATGCCCTGACCGACATTGACGGCGTCCCGCCGCGGCGGCGTACGGAGGTGACCGTAGAACGCCCTCGAACCATCATCAGCCGCAACAACTCTCCCGACATTGCCTTCAGCCAGTCGATCAACGCCTATCGGGGCTGCGAACATGGCTGCATCTATTGCTTCGCCCGTCCGACCCATGCCTATCACGACCTGTCGCCGGGCCTGGATTTCGAAACCCGGCTGTTTGCGAAGCCCGACGCGGCAACGTTGCTTCGCAAGGAGCTTTCCAAGAAATCCCATCAGGTCAACCCGATTGCGATGGGCACCAATACCGATCCCTATCAGCCGATCGAACGGGATTGGAGGATCACCAGACAATGCCTTGAAATATTGTGGGAATGCCGTCATCCGGTCTATATCACGACCAAATCCGACCGGATATTGCGCGACATCGACCTGCTGACCTGCATGGCGCGGGAAAGGCTGGTCGCGGTGATGATTTCGGTGACCTCGCTGAATCCCGCCACGGCCAGAACGCTGGAACCGCGCGCGCCGCATCCGCTTCGCCGGGTGGAGGCGATCCGGCGGTTGGCGGATGCGGACATACCGGTCGTCGCCAGCATATCGCCCATCGTTCCCGCTATCACCGATCATGAGATAGAGGATATTGTCGCTCGCGTCGCATCGGCTGGCGCACGGGACGCCAGCTATATCCCCGTCCGCCTGCCCCATGAAGTCGCCCCGCTGTTCCGCGCCTGGCTGGAAGAACATTATCCCGACCGCGCGGCCAAGGTGATGGCAATCATCCATGACATAAGGGGCGGTCGCGACAATGACGCGAATTTCGGCAGCCGGATGCGCGGGCAGGGAGTATGGGCCGACCTGATCCGCACGCGCTTTCAAAAGGCACGGAAACGGGCGGGCTTCACTGGAGAACGGGTGACTCTGAGCACCGATCTGTTCCGAAGGCCGGAGGGTGACCAGATGAGCCTATTCTAGGGGTTCAGGCTCCAGATCGAGCTTCGGAACTGAGGTTCCTGCACATGGCGACGGTGAGGGCAAGCTGTCCTTGGCCGGAGGAAGCTCAACCCGCCACCAAGCGCAAGCCCGAACGCCGATTGCGTGCGCGATAGCCGTCCGCTTTGGCTTCCATCCGTTCGAACGACCCAATGCGCAGGCCGGCAATCGTCGCGATGCTGTCAACCTGGTCCGCACCGATCAGATAATCGTCGCCCAGGAACAGCCGCGCCGCCTTGCCTCCCCCCACGGGCGCACGCAGGAAGACTTCGCTCCGTCCTCCCTTCGCGCGCGCCAGAAGCTGCGCCAACGTCCCGATTGCGGCTGCATCGCTCACATCGACCACCAGTTCCATGCGGGAACTATTGGCCAATTGGCGGAAAGGCTCCACCCCGCGGACCGTCACCCGCGGCGTTTCTTCGCCCGGCAAGCGGTCCAGTTCAACCATCAGCAACGCGCAATCGCCTTCGCGCGCCATATCTTCGATAGCCTTGCAGGCATCCTCATCGAAGCAGCTTGCCTGAAACTGACCGCTGCTGTCGGAGAATGTTGCGGCGGCATAGCGCGCACCGCGCTTGGTTTCACGCCAGCGCACATCCTCGACCATGGCCGCCATCACGCCGGTGGCACGTCCGCCCTCCGCCACCGGTTCGGCGCAAATCGCGCCATAGCTTTTCGCGCCGCGCGCCTCTGCCAGATGGCGGTAGCGGTCCACCGGATGCGCGGAGAAATAGAAGCCGAAGGCATCCTTTTCCTGCGCCATGCGGTCCGCCGTCGACCAGGTCTGGTGCGGCGGGATGCGGACATCCGCATGCGGCGTTTCGACATCTCCGAACAGACCGCCCTGACCGCTTTCCCTTGCCTCCGCAGCGCTGGAGGCGACGCTGAGGATCGTTTCCGCCGCTGCATGGACGCCGGCCCGGTCGGCATGCACGCCGTCGAAGGCGCCAGCCGCCGCCAGGCTTTCCAATTGCCGCCGGTTGAGCAGACGCGGCTCGATCCGGTCGGCAAAATCGTCCAGCGACTTGAACGGGCCGCCAACCTCCCGCTCGGCCACAAGCTGTTCCATCGCCTTCTCGCCCACGCCTTTCAGCCCGCCCAGCGCATAGCGCACGGCAAAGCCCAGGCGCGGGTCGTCGCCTTCATATTCGACCGGTTCGACCGAAAAATCCGCCAGGCTGCGGTTGATGTCCGGCGCCAGGCAGCTCAGCCCCATGCGCCGCATGTCGTCCACGAACACGGTCAGCTTGTCCGTCAGGTGGATGTCGAAGGCCATGGACGCGGCATAGAATTCCGCCGGATAATGCGCCTTCAGCCAGGCAGTCTGATAGGCGAGCAGAGCATAGGCGGCGGCGTGCGACTTGTTGAAGCCATAGCCCGCGAACTTGTCGATCAAGTCGAACAGTTCGTTCGCCTTGCCCGCCGCGATGCCGCTGTTCGCGCACCCCTCGACGAAGCGGGCGCGTTGCGCATCCATCTCCGCCTTGATCTTCTTGCCCATGGCGCGGCGCAGAAGGTCGGCATCGCCCAGCGAATAGCCCGCCAATATCTGCGCGGCCTGCATCACCTGTTCCTGATAGACGAAGATGCCATAGGTCTCTTCCAAGATCGGTTTCAGCAATATATGTGGATATTCAATCTCTTCCTGACCGTTCTTGCGACGGCCGAACATCGGGATATTATCCATCGGCCCAGGGCGGTAGAGCGACACCAGCGCGATGATGTCCCCGAAATTGGTCGGACGCACGGCGGCCAGCGTCTTGCGCATGCCCTCCGATTCCAACTGGAACACGCCGACCGTATCGCCCCGCTGGAGCAGTTCATAGACCGCCGGATCGTCCCAGCCGAGCGAATTGAGGTCGACCTCCACCCCCCGGCCCGCAAGCAGTTGCACCGCCTTCTGCAAGACGGACAGCGTCTTGAGGCCAAGGAAGTCGAACTTCACCAGCCCCGCGCCCTCGACATATTTCATGTCGAACTGCGTCACCGGCATGTCGGAGCGCGGATCGCGATAGAGCGGCACCAGTTGCGACAGCGGCCTGTCGCCGATCACCACGCCCGCCGCATGGGTGGAGCTATGGCGCGGAAACCCCTCCAGCTTCATCGCATAGTCGATCAGCCGCCTGACCTGCGCGTCATTGTCATATTCCGCCCTGAACTCCGCCACGCCGTTCAGCGAGCGTTCCAGCGTCCAGGGATCGGTCGGATGGTTGGGCACCAGCTTGGCCAGGCGGTCGACCTGCCCATAGCTCATCTGCAGGACGCGGCCCGTGTCCTTCAGAACGGCGCGCGCCTTCAGCTTTCCGAAGGTGATGATCTGCGCGACATGGTCCGTGCCATATTTCTGCTGGACGTAGCGGATCACCTCGCCTCGCCGGGTTTCGCAGAAGTCGATGTCGAAGTCCGGCATGGAGACGCGTTCCGGATTCAGGAAGCGCTCGAACAGCAATCCCAGTTGCAGCGGGTCCAGATCGGTGATCGTCAGCGCCCAGGCGACGACCGATCCAGCGCCCGAACCGCGTCCCGGCCCCACCGGAATGTCATGATCCTTCGCCCATTTGATGAAGTCGGCCACGATCAGGAAGTAGCCCGGAAATCCCATCTGGATGATGATGTCGGTTTCGAACCGCAGCCGGTCGAAATAGGGCTTTCGCGCTTCCTCGTCGGTGATGCCGGCCTTGGCCAGCCGGGCTTCCAGCCCTGCCGTCGCCTGCTCGCGCAGCATCTTCGCCTCGCCCTCTATGTCCCCGGCCAGGCTGGGGAGGATGGGCTTGCGCTTGGGGGCGGCAATGGCGCAGCGCTGGGCGACCACCAGCGTATTGGCGAGCGCTTCGGGCAAATCCTCGAACAGTCGCCTCATCTCCGCCGCCGGTTTCATCCAGGCGTCCGGCGAACTGGTGCGACGGTCGGGCGTCTCGACATAGGCGCTGTCGGCAATGCAGAGCATCACGTCATGCGCTTCGTGAAAATGCGGCTCGGCAAAGCAGGTCGGGTTGGTCGCCACCAGAGGCAGGTCGCGGGCATAGGCAAGATCGAGCAGTTCCGGTTCCGCCTTCCCTTCGATGGGGTCGAAACGGCGGCAGATTTCGATATAGAGCCTTCCGGGAAACAGCGCTTCCAGCCGACTGGCATAGGCCAGCGCAGCAGCAGGCTGATCCTCGGCGAAGAGCCGCGCCAGCGCGCCTTCCCCTCCGGCGGTCAAGGCGATCAGGCCATCGGTCCGCCCCTCCAGCATGTTTAGGCTGATATGCGGCACCTCTTCGACGGGCCTGTCGAGATGCGCCATGGATACCAGCGCACAGAGATTGTCATAGCCGGCCGCATCCTGCGCATAGAGGGCGATCCAGTCGTGCACGGGCGCCGCATTGGCCGGCCGGTCTGGGCGCGAAACGCCGATCATCGCGCCGATGATCGGCTGCACCCCCTCCCCCTTGCAGGCGTCGGAAAAGGCCATGGAGCCATACAGGCCGTTACGGTCGGTGATGGCCGCGGCGGGAAAGCCCAGAGCCCTGGCCTGCTTCGCGATCTTCTTGGGGTCGATCGCCCCCTCCAGCATGGTGAAGGATGAAAAGACGCGAAGGGGGACGAAACCGGCATGAGGCATGACCTCATCTAGGCATTCCCACCGATTCGGCGCCAGCCCCCGGACGCAGAAAGTCGTGGGTAAAATTGCGCCGTCACTGGCCGATGGTTAACACATCTCCAACTATTGAGTTCTAGCCTGAGCGGATCATGCGTCTATCCACCATCACCAACTATGCCTATGGCGCCACCGTGGCCCTTACCCTCGCTTCGGGGGCGGTCATGCTGATGGCCTCCAGCGCCGAAGAAAAGGAGCGGGCCGCCGTCGAGCAGCGGGCCGTGTTCGACCAGATGACCGCCACGCTGGAGGAAGACACCTATCGGCTGACCGAGCAGGCGCGCGCCTATGTGATTACGGGCGATCCGTCGCATATCATCGCCTATCGGCGGGAGAAGGCGGCGCTCCGCTCTGTCGAGCAGCGTATCCTGCATCTGCGCGACCGGGGAGCAAGCATCAGCGAACTGGCGGCGTTGCGGCAGGGGTTGCACTGGGCCGACGCGCTGACCGATGAGCAGGAAGCCGCCATCAACGCCGCCGAAAAGGGAGACCGGGAGACCGCGCGCACCATAGTCTTCGGGGACGAATATGGCCGGGAACTCGATCGCGTCGCCGCCCAGATCGGCAAATTCCAGTATATGCTGGACCAGCGGGCCGAAAACACCGTCCAGCAGGCGACCGAAGCGGCCCGGCAGTGGCGCATCATGTCGGAAATCATGCTGGGTGCTACCGCCCTGCTGTTCCTGTGCGTGCTCTACTTCATCCTGAAGCAGCGCATATTGCGTCCGGTGGTGAGGCTGAGCGATGTCGTGACGCGCCTCGCCGCGCAGGATTACGCCGCTGTGCCGCCCGACTTTCCCCAGGTGGACGAGATTGGCGACATGGCGCAGGCCATCCGCATTTTCCGGGAAAACGGCCTGGAAAGGCAAAGGCTGGAGCAGGAACGCGATGCGGACCGGATCACGCGCGACCAGCTTTCCCGCATGACGCAACGCCTGCAGGGATGCGACAGCACCAGCGACCTGGTCGAGGTCGTCCGGCGTTTCGCGCCTGAGATCGCGCCGGGTTTTGCCGGGCGGCTCTACATTCACGACACGCGCCGCAACATGATGGTGCAGGCCTGCGACTGGCTGTCGCCCCGGCAGTCGGGCGGCGATTTTACGCCCGCCGCCTGTTGGGCGCTGCGGCGGGGGCAGATTCACAAGCCGGCCGGCGATCTGGTCGACATTCCCTGCGAGCATCTGACGGGAAATGCGCAGGTCCGCACCATCTGCATACCGCTGACGGCGCAGGGGGAGAGCATCGGCCTGCTCTATGTCGAGCAGCCCGAGGATCGTACCGCCGACCAGATCGGCCGCACCGAGAAATATCTGGAGATGCTGGCGGAAAATATCGGCCTGGCTCTTGCCAATCTGCGGCTGCGCGATGCGTTGCGGCAGATGGCCATGGCCGATCCGCTGACCGGGCTGGCCAATCGTCGCCGCTTCGATGCGGTGTTCAACGAACAGGTGGCCCATGCCGAAAGCGCCCTGACGCCGCTGGCCTGCCTGATGGTCGACATCGATCATTTCAAGCGGTTCAACGACGCCCATGGCCATGATGCGGGCGATGCCGTGCTGCGCGCCGTGGGCGGCGTGCTGGACGAAGCGTTGCGGGAAAAGGATTGCGCTTTCCGTCTGGGCGGGGAGGAGTTCGTGCTGTTGATGCCCGGCTTCGCGCAGGACCAGGCCATCGACCGCGCCATTCAGGTGCAGCAGAAATTGCAGGAACTGCGAGTCGAGCATCGGGGCGAAGAACTGGGGCCGATCACAGCCTCCTTTGGCCTTGCCGTCTTCCCCGACCATGGCAGGGCGGAAACACTGGTCCGGACGGCGGATGCCGCGCTGCTTCGGGCGAAGAATCAGGGACGGAACCAGATCGTCATCGCGACGGTCCGGGATGCGGCGTCACATTCCGCCTGAACTTTCCTCCAGCAGCCCTTCGTGAAGGCGGACAACCCGGTCCATCTTCTCCGCCAGTCTTTCATTATGCGTCGCCACCAGCGCGGCGGAACCTTCCTCGCGCACCAGCCGCAGGAATTCGGCCAGCACGACGTCGGCGGTCCGCTCGTCCAGATTGCCGGTGGGCTCGTCCGCAAGGACCAGCGCAGGCTGGTTGGCGAGCGCCCGCGCCACGGCCACGCGCTGCTGCTCGCCGCCGGAAAGCTGGCTGGGCCGATGTTCCAGCCGATGGCCAAGCCCCAATGACCCGAGCAGGGATTCGGCGCGAGCGCGGGCCGTTGCCATCTCCGCATCGCGGATCACCTGCGGCAGGATGACATTCTCCACCGCATTGAAGTCGGGAAGCAGATGGTGGAACTGATAGACGAAGCCCAGCGCATCCCTGCGAAGCCGCGTCCGTCCGTCATTGTCGAGCTTCGCCGCTTCCTCGCCCGCGATGCGGATCGATCCGTCGAAGCCGCCCTCCAACAGTCCTACCGCCTGGAGCAGCGTCGATTTCCCCGATCCCGACGGACCGAGCAACGCCACAATCTCTCCCGGCGCCACCGACAACTCGACACCGCGCAACACCTCTATGGTGACGCCACCCTGGGTGAAGCTGCGCTTGAGGCCTGCGACCTTCAATATCTCATTCATAACGCAGCACCTGCACGGGATCGGTATTGGCGGCCTTGAACGCGGGATAGAGCGTCGCCAGGAAGCTGAAGATCAACGCCATCAGGCAGATGATGGCGATCTCCACCGGATCGGGCTTGGCCGGCAATTCGGTAAGGAAGCGGATCGAGGGGTCCCAGAGATTCTGCCCGGTCATGAACTGGATCGCGTTCACCACGCTCTGACGGAAGAACAGGAAGGTGAAGCCCAGCACCATGCCCGCCGCCATGCCCAACGCGCCGATCGTCACGCCCACGGTCATGAATATCTTCACCAGCCCGGCCCGGCTCGCACCCATGGTCCGCAGGATGGCGATGTCGCGCGTCTTCGCGCGCACCAGCATGATGAGCGAGGAGAGGATGTTGAAAACCGCCACCAGCACGATGATCGACAGCACGACGAACATGGCGACGCGCTCGACCGCCAGCGCCTCGAACAGCGAGGCATTCATCTGCCGCCAGTCGGTGACGATAGCGCGGCCCGCGACCTTGCCGGCCAAGGGTTCCAATATGGCGGCCACCTGGTCGGCGTTGACGGTCTCCACCTCGATCATGCTGACGACGTCGCCCAACAGCAGCAATGTCTGCGCGTCCTCCACCGGCATGACGACGAAGGCCTTGTCATAATCGTAGATGCCGACCTCGAAAATGGCGGCCACTTGATAGGATACCTGCCGCGGCACCGTGCCGAAGGGCGTCGAACGGCCCGCCGGATTGATGATGGTAAGGCTGTCGCCCAACTGGATGCCCAGATTTTCCGCCAGCCGCGACCCTATCGCCACCTTGCCGCCATTGGGGGTCAGCGCGCTCAGGCTGCCGGCCACGACCTTCGCCTTCAGCGTTGCATTGTTGCGGATGTCGTTCACGGTCATGCCGCGCACCAGCACCGCTTCCACCCGCCCCTGAAAGCTGCCCAGCAGGGGCTGCTCGATCAATGGCGTGGCGCTGGTCACGCCGGGCGTCGCCTTCGCCTCCCTCAACACCGCCTTCCAGTCCGGCAGGCGTCCGCCATAGCCCTGGACGACGGCATGACCGTTAAGGCCCACGATCTTGTCGAACAGTTCGGCGCGAAAGCCGTTCATCACGCTCATCACGATGATCAGCGCCGCCACCCCCAGCATCACGGCGGCCAGGCTGATGCCGGCAACCAGGAATATGAACCCCTCCCCCTTGCCGGGCAGCAGGTAACGCTTGGCAATCATGCGTTCGTATCGGGATAGAATCATGACGGCGCGAATGGCCTCTCGATTGGACAGGCAGCCCGTCTAGCATGCTATCGACCGACGGCAAGCATTGCCGGATTGTTGCACCGGAGCCACAGCCTCGCGGGGAAAATCACAAGGCTGGGAAATAGCCCGTGACAGCGGCCTGCTCTATACATAGCACAGGCGACGAAGCACAGGTAAATGGCCGTGGTTCAGGGATACTGCATCCCGCTTCGAGCTTAGGGGGCTGAGAAGCGGTTGAGGCAGGCCAAGGGGGAGACGAGCAATCGTCCATTAGTACCCGGGTCGTGGAAACACGGCCCGGGTACTTTTCTTTTCGGGCTTGAACGACCAGCCATTGGGCCGCCTCCGGGCATGTGAACAAGGCTGCGCATGGCGCCCGCCACGCATCCAAAATCCCGCCGCCAGACCACTTGAAACGCTTTTCCATCGAACCATATCAAAGCCGTCCAGCCGCCATATGGGGTTGGGCATGGTACCGCCGGATGCCTTGTTCTGGGTCCGGCATGTTCATTTTGCTCTTTGGGAGATTATGACAATGCGTGGTTTTGACCTTACCCCCTATCGCCGCTCGACCGTGGGCTTCGATCGTCTCTTCGACCTGATCGAGAACAACGCCCGGTTGCAGCAAGGCGACAATTATCCCCCGTTCAACATCGAACGGATTTCCGAAGATCGCTATCGCGTCACGCTGGCCGTCGCGGGCTTCCGGACGGACGAGATCGACATCACTGCCCAGCAGAACCTGCTCCAGGTCACCGGGCGCAAGGAAGAATCGCAGGGCGGCGACCGCTCTCGCTTCCTGCATGTCGGCATCGCCAACCGCAGCTTCGAACGCCGCTTCGAACTCGCCGATTTCGTACGGGTCGAAAAGGCCGACCTGGCCGATGGTCTGCTGACGATCGAACTGGTGCGTGAGGTTCCGGAGGCGATGAAGCCGAAGAAGATCGCGATCAACGGCGGTCAGCTCGTCGAGATCAATGCCGATCGCGACGCGGCCTGATCCGCTTGGATGGAAGATGGGGCGCGGCGGTCCTGCCGCGCCCTTTTATATGGATCAGATCTCGACCTGGCTGCCCAGTTCGACCACGCGATTGGTCGGCAGCCGGAAGAATTCCATTGCACTTTCCGCATTGCGCAGCATCCAGGCGAAAATCTTCTCCCGCCACAGCGGCATCCCCGGCTTGGCCGACGGCAGCAGCGTCTGCCGGGCTAGGAAGAAGCTGGTGTCCATCATCCTGAACGCCTGACCGCAACCAGTCACATTCTTCAGCGCGGCGGGGACGTCCGGTTCCTGCATGAAGCCATATTGCAGCACCAGCCGGAAGAATCCGCGGCCCAGATCCTCCAGCTTGAAGCGCCCGTCATCTTCTACAACCGGCACATCCTTGATCTTGACGGTCAAGAGGATGACGCGCTCATGCAACACCTTGTTGTGCTTGAGATTATGCAGCAGCGCATGGGGAACGCCATCGGGCGTGGAGGTCATGAAAACCGCCGTACCGGGCACCCGAACCGCGCTGTTCGCGGCGGACGCGACGAAGACGGGAATCGGCATGGCCGCTTCGCGCAGCCGGTCCTGAACCAGACGGCGCCCGCGCGACCAGGTGGTGAGCAGGGTGAAGATCACGAAGCCGATCAGCAGCGGGAACCAGCCGCCATCGGGCACCTTGGTGAAATTGGCGGCCAGATAGGCGCCGTCCACCAGGAACAGCACCGACAGCAGCGGCGCCGAATAATACCAGCGCCATTTCCATAGCCGGTAGAGCAGCACCGTCAGCAACACATTGTCGATGAACATCGCGCCCGTGACGGCGATGCCATAGGCGGCCGTGAGGTTCGACGAGGTCTGGAACACCAGCACCAACAGGATCACCATGACCATCAGCCCCCAGTTGATGAGGGGGATGTAGATCTGGCCGGCCGTCGACGCGCTGGTATGCGCAATCCGCAGGCGCGGCATGAAGCCGAGCTGTATCGCCTGCTGCGTGACAGAAAAAGCGCCGGAGATCACCGCCTGGCTGGCGATGATCGCGGCCAGCGTGGCCAGCCCGACCAGCGGCAATTGCGCCCATTGCGGGGCCAGATAATAAAAGGGGCTGTGAAGGGCGGCCGCGCCCTCCCGGAACAGCAGCGCGCCCTGCCCCATATAGTTCATCATCAAGGCGGGCAGGACGAAGGTCAACCAGGACACGCGGATCGGGCTGCGTCCGAAATGCCCCATATCGGCGTAGAGCGCTTCCGCGCCCGTAACGGCCAGCACGACCGCGCCCAGGGCGAGGAATGCCGGCAGCGGATCGGTGACGAAGAACATGACCGCCCAATAGGGATTGAAGGCGTGGAGGATGCCCGGCGTCTTGACGATGCTGATGATGCCCAGAACCGCGATGGTCAGGAAATAGAACAGCATGATCGGGCCGAACAGCGATGCGACCCGGTTGGTCCCCAGTCCCTGTATCCAGAACAGGCCGAGCAGGATGACGATCGCGGCCGGCAGGATCAGCGGCGCAAGGCTGCTGTTGTAGACCGCCAGTCCCTCGACCGCCGACAGCACCGACACGGCGGGCGTGATCATCGAGTCGCCGTAGAAAAGGGACGTCGCGAACACCCCGAGCAGGACGATGCCGCGCGACCATCGCTGCGTCCTGGTCTGGCCGTTGATCAGGGCGAGCAGGGCGAGACTGCCTCCCTCCCCCTTGTTGTCCGCACGCATGATGACGGTGACATATTTCAGCGTCACGACCAGCATCATCGACCAGAACATCAGGCTGATGACGCCCAATATATGATCCGGATCGAGGTCCAGATGATGATGCCCGGCGAATGTTTCGCGGAAGGCATAAAGCGGGCTGGTGCCGATGTCCCCGAAGACGATGCCGATCGCACCGACGACCAGCTTCAGCGTGGCCTTCTGTCCGGCATGACCGTGATCATGGGCGCCCTCGTCATCGACGCGCACGGCGCCGTTGGTGATCTCGTCAGCCATGAAGAAAATGCCGAATTGTCATG
Source organism: Sphingobium sp. PNB (assembly GCF_019873065.1). Classification (NCBI taxonomy): domain Bacteria; kingdom Pseudomonadati; phylum Pseudomonadota; class Alphaproteobacteria; order Sphingomonadales; family Sphingobiaceae; genus Sphingobium; species Sphingobium sp. PNB. Next base: position 34,514 of record NZ_JAINEZ010000018.1, on the reverse strand, counting down.
ATCTTTGGACACCCGAACGGGGAAGCGGCCCGTCTTGTCATTCCATAAGCCCCCGCAAACCGCCGCGCCCTATCACGGCTCCCGGGTGGTGGCAATGATGCCGCTGCGGCTTCGACCGTCTATCGGCCTTCGGACCCGAGCATGGCATCGATACGCGCGATATTGCCTTCGAGTTCCTTCTTGACCTCGCTGCCTTCGGGGGCGCTGGCGGCCAGCGGGCCCCAAAGGGCGCGGGCTTCCTTGAGTTGCCCCGCCCGGGCGAGGGCCAGTCCATAGAAATAGCGGGGCGCCGGACCTTCGGGATCGATCACCATCGACCGGCGATAGGCGAAATCGGCGGCGGGAGACAGCACTCCGCCTGCATGCGCGACCAGCGCATTGCCGAAGCCCAGCCACAAATTGGGATCGTCCGGAGTCTCGCGAAGTCCGGACAAAAGGACGTTCGCCGCTTCCTTCGTCTTCCCCTGTCGGCCAAGGCCGTCCGAAAGCATCAGCCATTGGCCCGCCTTGCCATAGCGCTCGGCAAGGCCCCGGCGTTGCTCGGCCAGCTTCTCGTCGAACGCGGCGCCGCCCCTGTCGGCCGCCTGCCGGGGCGAGCCAGCCAGTCCGGGACGGCCCTGCCACGCATAGCCGGCCAAACCCAGCAACAGCGCAGCGGCCGTGATTTCCCAGGCCGACCGCGGTACCCGCCCGACAAGGACGAGCGCCACGCTCACCAGGACCAGCAGGGCGCCGGCGATGATCCAGCCGGTCATACCCGCCTCCCCCGCTTGATCCGACCGCGCAGCAGCAGCAGCCCCAATCCCAGCAGGATCAGGGGCGCGGCCCAGAGCGGCCAGAGGATCGGATCGGCTGTCGGCTCATAGCTGACCCAGTCGCCATAGCGCTCGATCAGCCAGGCGCGGATATGCTCGGGCTCTTCCCCCGCCATGATGCGTTCGCGAATCTGGGAGCGCATGTCGCCGGCCATGCTGGCATTGCTGTCGGCAATCGACTGACTCTGGCAGGTGAGGCAGCGGATCGTCTCCATCAGCGTCCGCGCCTTCTTCTCCAGGGCCGGGTCTTCGATCTGACGGTCGGCATAGGGCGCCGGCGGCAGCGCGGACTGCGCGAAGACCGGCACGCTCAGCATCAGCGCCAGCAGGGCGACCAGCATCCTCATTGCGCGTTCCTCAGCCGGTCCAGGATCATCGGCACATCATCCTGACGGATGTCGCCGACATGCTGATAGGCGATGCGGCCCCTTCCATCGATGATGAAGCTTTCGGGCACGCCCGACGAACCCATGGCGATCTGCACCTCGCTCCGCGCATCCAGGCCGATGCGGGAATAGGGATTGCCATAGCGCTTGAGGAAGGCGTCGACATCGGGCCGGGCATCGCGGATGGCGATGGCGTCGATCTCCACGCCCGCCTGCCTGAGCGCCAGCAACTGCGGCGCCTCGGCCGCGCAGGGCACGCACCAGCTCGCGAAGATATTGAGCAGGCGCGGCTTGCCGGTCGCGAGTTCCGAACTTGCCAGCGGCGGCCGGTCGCTCGCGGCGGCAGGCAGGACAAAGGCAGGCAGCGCCTTGCCCACCAGTTTCGAATTGATGATCCGGTCGTCCGGACGCAGCAGCCCGCTGGCAAACAGCCCGAAAAAACCAAGGAACAGCGCCAGCGGCAGCCAGATCAGCGGCTTCCTCATGCGCCGGCCTCCACGGCCCTGCGCGCCCGCCATTTGAGCAGCCATCCGCGCCGTTCCCGCCCGACCAGCGCCAGCGCGCCGCCCACAGCGATCAGGAAACCACCCAGCCAGATCAGCGTCACGAAAGGCTTCCACCAGATGCGGAGCTGCCAGCGGCCTTCATCCGCCTCCTGCCCCAGCACGACATAGAGCTGGCCATTCCAGCGGGTCAGCAGAGCGGCCTCCGTCGTCGTCGTGGGCGGCGAGGCGAAGAAGCGGGACTGCGGGTGGATCAGGACCGGCTCCCCACCGTTCCGGCTGGCTTCCATATCCGCCTGGAGCGCGGTCCAGTTATCGCCCGCTATCGGCAGAATCTGCTTGAACCGGATCGTCCAGCCCGCCGTCTCCACAGTATCGCCGGGGCGGGCGGCCACCAGCTTTTCCACCGTGAAGGCCGAATCGCAGGCCATGCCGGCCAGGCTGACCGCGCAGCCCAGATGCGCGATCACCATGCCCCAGGTGAAAAGTGGCGTGCGACGCAGATTGCGCTTCCAGAGCGGCGCGACACTCCCCACAGCGACGGCCAGGGCGATCACCAGGCCGAGGAAAGGCAATATGCCGATCCGTCCCCAGGCGAATGCCGACAAGGCGAGGAAAACCAATCCCGCCATTATCAGCGGGACGGTTATGCGCCGGCTCACCTCCCGCATCCGGTCGCGCCGCCAGCGGGTCAGCGGCCCAAGGACCATGACGATCATCAGGGCAAGCGCGACAGGCCCGGCGATGCGGTCGAAATAGGGCGCGCCGACCGACACCTTATGGCCGAAGGCTTCGGTCAGCAGCGGATAAAGCGTGCCGATCAGCACCAGCCCCAATATGACCGACAGCAGCAGATTGTTGACGACCAGCATGGTTTCCCGGCTGACCAGCTCGAAGGGCGCGCCCTCGCGGACCGCGCCCACGCGCCAGCCGAACAGCGCCAGCGCCCCGCCGATATAGATGCCGAGCAACGCCAGGATGAAGGTTCCGCGCTCCGGATCGACGGCAAAGGCGTGGACGCTGGTCAGGATGCCCGACCGGACGAGGAAAGTGCCGACCATCGACATGGAGAAGGCGACGACCGCCAGCATCACCGTCCAGGCGCGCAGGGCGTCGCGGGTGGCCAGCACGGTCACGCTATGCAGCAGCGCCGTCGCCGCCAGCCACGGCATGAGCGAGGCGTTCTCCACCGGGTCCCAGAACCACCAGCCGCCCCAGCCCAGCTCATAATAGGCCCAATAGCTGCCCGCCGTGATGCCGAGCGTCAGCAATATCCACGCCCCCAATACCCAGGGCCGCATGGCGCGGGCGAAAGCGGCGTCCACCTGCCGGGTCAGCAATGCGCCGACAGCGAAGGAAAAGGCAACCGACAGCCCGACATAGCCAAGGTAAAGCGTCGGCGGATGAAAGGCGAGGCCGGGGTCCTGCAACAGCGGATTGAGCCCCTGCCCGTCTGCCGCCGGCGGATCGATCCGCGCGAAGGGATTGGAGGCGAAAAGCAGGAAGGCGTAGAAACCAAGGCTGATCGCCGCCTGTCCGCCCAGCGTCGCCATATGGGTTTCACGCCGCAAGGCCCGCTCGAACAAGGCGACGGCCGATCCGGCGACGCCCATCACCGTCACCCAAAGCAGCATCGACCCTTCATGATTGCCCCAGGTTCCAGCGAATTTGTAGAGCCATGGCTTCATCGAATGGCTGTTGGTGGCGACGAGCAGGACCGACATGTCGGATCGCAGGAACAGCATGATCAGCAAGGCGAAGGCCGTCGCGGTCAGCACCCCCTGCGCGACCGCCACCGGACGGACGGCGCCCAGCAGCTCGCTCTTGCCGCCCGCCAGCCCTATAGCGGCCAGCGCCAATTGAAGCAGCGCCAAGGACGCGGCGAGCCATAATGCGGCAAGGCCGGCCTCAGCGATCATGCTGCCGCTTCCTCCCCGGATGCTTCGTGACCATGAACCAGATGCCGCGCCTGCTCCGCCCCTTCGAGTTGCGGAGCGCGGGGCCTGACGGATGCTGAACCAACCCCAGCATGACCTTGCCGATGAAGCTGGCTCTCGCTCACCGTTCGGCCTTCATCTTGTGGGTTTTCTCATCATAGCTCATGCCTTCCAGTTCACGCGGCATGTAGCGTTCGTCATGCTTGGCCAACAGATTGGTGGCCTGGAATGTGCCGCCCGCATCGAAAGCACCTTCCGCCACCACACCTGAACCTTCGCGGAAAAGGTCTGGCGTGATGCCCTTGAAGCTCGCCGGAACGGTCGCCTTGCCGTCGGTGACGTCGAAATGGATGGTGACGCCGTCGCTGGCGCGCTTCAGGCTGCCCTTGACCACCATGCCGCCCAGCCGGATCGGCTTGCCCGGCTCGACGCCCTTGGTCTTAACGTCATTGGGCGCGTAGAAATAAGCCGCCTCGTCCTTCAGCGCGGAAGCGGCCAGCAATCCCGCGCCGATCAGCGCGAGCAGGGCCACCACGGCCAGGATCAGCCTTTGATGCTTTGCCTTCATGCCCTGCCCGCCGATACCCTGTCCGCCGATACCCTGCCCGCCGATGCCCTGCGTTCAGCGTTGCGCATCGCGCGCCAACTGAACAGGCTGATGAGGCCGGTGCCCGACAAGGTCAGCGCATAGGCGCCGATGACGAAAGCCCACTGGTTCATATCCTCACCCCCGCGCCAGCCTTTGCATGCGCGCTTCGATCTTGTTCTGCGCCAATATGGCGCGCATGCGCATCAGCACGATCGCGGCGAAAAGCAAGGTAAATCCGGCGAGGGTGAAGCCAAGCGGCCAAAGCAGCGCGGTATCGATGCTGGACCCGCGCAGCGTGATGCTGGGCCCCTGATGCAGGCTGTTCCACCAGACGACGGAGCGGTTGATGATCGGGATGTTGATCGCGCCCACCAGCCCGAAAATGGCTGTCACCGGGCTCACCCCGCCGCTGCCCTGCCGCGCGCTGGCATTGGCGAGCGCGATATAGCCGAGATAGAGGAAGAACAGCACCAGCATGGAGGTCATGCGTCCGTCCCATTCCCACCATGTACCCCAGGTCGGCCGGCCCCAGATCGATCCGGTGATAAGGCAGATCGCCGTGAAGAAAGCGCCCGGCATGGCGATGGCCCGGCCCGCGACGGCCGCAAGCGGATGGCGCCAGACGAGCTGCATGAGGGCAGCGACGGCGATTCCGGTCCATCCGCCCATGCCCAGCCACGCGGCCGGCACATGGATGTAGAGGATGCGCACCGTATCCCCCTGAAGATAGTCCGCCGGGGTCACGAACAGGCCGCAGCCGGCGCCGGCCAGCAGCAGGATCAGCCCCGGCCAGAACAGCCAGGCGGTCAACGGCCGGGCAATTTTGAGGAAGCGTGCAGGATTGGCGAAACGATGCATGAGAAGAGGCTATTAGCCTCCCCAATGGCTCAAGGCCAGTAGGCCTTTTTCCCAATTTCATCGCTGGAAAATAGCGGCCGGTGGGTATTGCATCCCTTTTTTGTGACAGGCAGGCGACAAATCGTCCTCAACGCACTATATGCGCGCGAAAGCCGTCCCGATGAGGGCGCACAGGATCGGCAGTGGACCATCAAAAACCCATGTTTACGACCAACCCGTTCGACGACGACAAATTGCGTGAGGAATGCGGCATTTTCGGCGTCTTCAACGCTGAAACCGCCTCCGCCATGGTGGCACTTGGCCTTCACGCGCTCCAGCATCGCGGCCAGGAAGCCGCGGGCATCACCAGTTGGGACGGCCATGATTTCCACACCCATCGGGCGATGGGGCATGTGGCCGGGAATTTTGACCGCGACGAAGTGATTCGGGGCCTTCCCGGCACCGCCGCCTGCGGCCATGTCCGCTATTCCACCACCGGCGAGACATCGCTCCGCAATGTCCAGCCGCTTTATGCGGAACTGAGTTCGGGCGGTTTCGCCGTCGCGCATAACGGCAACATCTCCAACGCCATGAAGCTGCGGCGGGAACTGATCCGCCGCGGTTCCATCTTCCAGTCGACGTCGGACACGGAAGTCATCATCCATCTGGTCGCCACGTCCACCTATCGCACGCTGCTCGACAAGTTCATCGATGCGCTGAAGCAGGTCGAGGGCGCCTATTCGCTGATCGTCATGACGCCCGAAGGCATGGTTGCCTGCCGCGACCCGCTGGGCATCCGGCCGCTGGTCATGGGCAAGCTGGGCGATTCGATCATCTTCGCTTCTGAAACCGTCGCCTTCGACGTGGTGGGCGCGGAGCATGTCCGCTCCATCGAACCGGGCGAACTGGTCATCGTCACCCATGACGGCGAGGTGCGCAGCCACCGTCCCTTCGGCGACACCCATGCCCGGCCCTGCATCTTCGAACATGTCTATTTCAGCCGTCCCGATTCGGTCGTGGACGGCTCCAGCGTCTATTCGGTCCGCAAGGCGATCGGCGCGCAACTGGCCATTGAAAATCCGGTCGAGGCGGACTTCGTCATCCCCGTGCCCGACAGCGGCGTTCCGGCAGCAATCGGCTATGCCCAGCAATCGGGCATTCCCTTCGAGTTGGGCATCATCCGCTCGCACTATATCGGGCGCACCTTCATCCAGCCGGGCGACAAGGTCCGCCATCTGGGCGTGAAGCTGAAGCATAATGCCAATCGCGCCCTGATCGAGGGCAAGCGGATCGTCCTGATCGACGATTCGATCGTGCGCGGCACCACTTCGCTCAAGATCGTGCAGATGATGCGCGAGGCAGGCGCCAAGGAAGTGCACATGCGCATCGCCAGTCCGCCGACCAAGCATAGCTGCTTCTATGGCGTCGACACGCCGGAACGGACCAAGCTGCTGGCGCACCGTCTGGACATTGGCGGGATGCAGGACTTCATTCATGCCGATAGCCTGTCCTTCATCTCGATCGACGGCCTGTACAAGGCCTTGGGCGAGGCGAAGCGCGCCGACATACGGCCGCAATATTGCGACGCCTGCTTCACCGGCGACTATCCCACCACTCTGACCGACCAGGACGAAGCTGTGGTTCAGAACCAGCTCGAACTGCTGGCCGAACGAGTGGTCTGAACGCCTTTCCTACCGCTGGACGGACAGCCCGACGCTTTGCGGCCTCGGGCTTGCTCCTTCCTGACCCCATGAGGGACATTCATGTCGACCCAACCCCTTTCCGGCCAACCCCTTTCCGGCCAACCCCTTTCCGGTAAGCTCGCCCTCGTCACCGGAGCGAGCCGTGGCATCGGCGCCGCCACGGCGGAAGCGCTCGCCGCCGCCGGCGCCCATGTCATCCTGACCGCCCGCACCACGGGCGGGCTGGAAGAGGTGGAGGATCGCATTCACGAGGGCGGCGGCAATGCGACCATCGCGCCGCTGGACCTCATCGACGGCGAAAGCATCGGGCGATTGGCGCATGCCATTTCGGGTCGCTGGCAGGCGCTGGACATATTGGTCCTTAACGCGGCGACGCTGGGTAGCCTGGCTTCGGTTCCAGCCATCGACGCCAAGGAATTCGCCCGGTTGCTGACGCTCAACGTCGCCGCGCCCCAGGCGCTGATCGCGGCGTTCGACGGCATGCTGCGGGCGAGCGGCGATGCGCGCGTGGTGGCGATCACCTCTTCGGTCGGCGCGGCGCCGCGCGCTTATTGGGGCGCCTATGGCGCTTCGAAGGCGGCGCTCGAAACCCTGGTCGGCGCCTATGGCGAGGAAGTGAAGAATATTTCCGCCATCCGCACCCATATCGTCGATCCGGGCGCCACCCGTACAGCGATGCGGGCGCGGGCCTTTCCGGGTGAAGACCCGGCGACGCTCAAGGAACCGGCTGCCGTGGGTCAGGCGATTCTCGATCTGGTGATTGCGGACACGCCCGACGGATACCGGACGCGTATCGATTAGAGGCTGAGCCTTGGGGATGACTGGATTGGCCGGTTGCGGGCATGGCACTTCCCCCATCCACCCGCCAAGGCCGCTAGAGCAGATTCCGATCCGATTGCATCGGCTCGACTGCTCTAAGTTTTTGTTTTATCGCGTTTTTCGAGTCAGCAGATGATTCCATCTGCTTGGAAAACGCTCTAGCCGAACTGAATTCCTCCCGCCCTAAGCCGGCTTCACCAGCGTGACCTGCGCGACATCGATGGTGCCGCCGCGAAAGCCGCCTTCGCAATACATCAGATAATAGCGCCATAGATCGACGAAATGCTGGTCGAAACCGGCCGGCAACCATCCCCTGTCGACCGCCCGGTCGAAGCGTTCGCGCCACCGCCGCAGCGTTTCGGCATAGTGCAGACCGAAGCGGCGTACATCACGCCACTCCAAACCGTTCGCTTCGGCCAAGGCCCGGAAACGGCTTTCCGAAATCAGCATGCCACCGGGGAAGATATAGGTCTGGATGAAATCCGCGCCCCGGGCGTAGCCTTCGAAGATCGCGTCATCGATCAATATATATTGTATGGCCGCCCGCCCACCGGGCCTGAGCAGACGCTCGATCGCCCCGACATAGGCCGGCCAGTAACGTTGCCCGACTGCCTCCACCATTTCCACGCTGGCAATGGCGTCATATTGCCCCTGCGCGTCGCGATAGTCGCGCAATATGATGTTCGCTCCCGACCCCAGGCGGTCACGTGCGAAATGCGCCTGTTCCACAGACAGGGTCAGCCCGTCATAACGGATCGGGCAACGCGCCATCGCCTGTTCGGCCAAGCCGCCCCAGCCGCAGCCGATTTCCAGCAGCGAATCGCCATCGCCGATGTCGAGCCGGTCGAGAATGGCGTCGACCTTCCGCTGCTGCGCCCGCTCCAGGCTTTCGATCCGGTCGTCCGGGTCGCGGAACAGGCCGCTGGAATAATGCATGCCCTTGTCGAGCCATGGCTGGTAGAAATCATTCCCCAGATCATAATGATAGGCGATGTTGCGCCGCGAACCCTTGCGGCTGTTGCGGCGCGCCCAATGGAACGCGCGCCCGATCCAGCGTGCCGGCCCATGCGGCCGGGCTACATTGCCCAGGCTGACGGCATTGGCCATGAACAGGGCGAAGAGCGGAACCGGATCGGGACTGGTCCACTCTCCCCGCGCCCAGGCTCTGTACCAGCCCGCCGATCCCCCGGCGATCAGGCGAATCAGCGCCCGCCAGCGCAGCAGATGAACCTCGCATTCCGGTCCCGCTGCGCGGCCGCCGAGCAGGCGCCGGCTGCCGTCCGGCAGAATGGCGAGCAAAGAACCCTGTTCGAGCCCAAGGTCGATGCGGTCGAGCAATTTGTGGAACTGCCGGGCGGCGAGACGATCCGGCCAGCCATGGCTGCGGCGCTCCAGCGGTCGCCTGACCGGCACTGCGGCCCGGCCACGACGGGGTTCAATGGCGTTCATGCTTCCACTCTGCCCGATGGTTTACCGCGTCGCAATCATGGCCTGATCCCCCGCCATGCGGCGAGAGCCCGTTCACGCCCCTCCCGATGACCGATGCACTTGGCCGGATAATCGGACGGACGCGCGTCATGCGCTTCGGGGTCGTGAATGATGTCATCGTTCAGATGCGCCAGTTCCGGCACCCAGGCCCTGATATAGTCCGCGGCTTCGAACTTTCCCGACTGGGTCAGGGGCGCCATGATCCGCGAGAAGATATTGGCATCGACGCCGCTGCCTGCAACCCATTGCCAGTTGACGCTATTATTGGCGTAGCTCGCATCGACCAGCGTATCCCAGAACCAGCGCGCCCCATGCCGCCAGTCGATCAGCAGATGCTTGATCAGGAAGCTGGCCGCGATCATGCGCACCCGATTATGCATCCAGCCCGTCGTCCAGAGCTGCCGCATGCCGGCATCGACAATGGGATAGCCCGTGCGCCCTGTCTTCCACGCCTTGAAATCGGCACCAGCCTCGCGAAGATCGCGCCAGGGCATCGCGTCGAAGGCTGGCCGCGCATTTTCCGATCCATAGGCGGGCATGGCCCATATCTGCGTATGGGCATAGTCGCGCCAGATCAGTTCCTTGAGGAAGGTCGTCGCATCGTCGGGCGCTCCGGCAACCCGGCGCCAGACATAGGCGGGGGAGACCTCCCCGAAATGGAGGTGCGGCGACAGGCGAGAGCTCCCCTCCTGCGAGGGCAGGTTCCTGGCCCTGTCATAATCCGCCACCTGGTCGAGAAAGGCGGCGACATTGGCCCGCGCCCCCGCTTCCCCCGGAGCCCAGTCGCGTGAAAAGGCCCTGGCCCAATCCGGCTTGGTCGGCAAAAGGTCCCATTGGTCCACCGAATCGCTTTTCGGCCAACGTCCTGGCGCACCGATGCGCGAAGGCGCGCGAACCGGTTCGGCCGGCGGCATATGCTCCATCACGGCGCGGGCGAAGGGGGTATAGATCCGATAGCTGTTTCCTTCGCCCGTCCGCACCGCGCCGGGCGGCAGCAGCAATGCGCCGTCATGCAGGCACAGCTCCAGCCTTTTGGCGAGCGACTTCTCGGCATTGCGCCACCAGGGTTCGTAATGATGCAGGGCATGCACGCGCCGGGCGCCCGTTTCCTCAGCGATCTGGACGATCTGATCGATGCAGTTTCCCTGCCTCAGGATCAGGCGCGATCCCTTCTCCCGAAGATTTTCGTCCAGGCTCTTCAGGCTATGGTGCAGCCACCAGCGCGACGCTCCGCCCATCTTCCATTGGCGCGGCGCCTGATCGTCCAGCACATAGACGGGAATCACCGGCCCTTCCTGCACGGCGGCTGCCAGTGCGGCCTGATCGGCAAGGCGCAGGTCCTGACGAAACCAGAGAATTACGGGGTCTGACATGCGATCGGGCATGCCATGGGCCGCCCGATGTTCCAAGCCCCCGCCCATTTGAAGCGATGCACAGCACAAATCGCCGCGTCAGGATTTTTCCGGCATGGACGCGCCGCCCCGCCCCGCTTATTCTTGCACTGCACAAAGCGACGGGCGGGCTGGAGCCCCCGGATGGCTTGTCGGGATTAACGACCAGGGACTATGATGGCTTCGATGCCGAATGATTCAGAACTCGCCTACCGGCCATGCGTCGGTGTCATGCTCGTCAACATGGATGGCAAGGTTTTCGTCGGTCAGCGGATCGATAATGCGGTGGAAGCCTGGCAGATGCCACAGGGCGGCATCGACGACGGTGAAGATATGAAGGCGGCCGCCCTTCGGGAGCTGAACGAGGAGACCGGCATCGTTCGCGAGCATGTGGAGATCATCGCCAAGGCCCGCGAAGAGCATTTCTACGACCTGCCGCCGGAACTGATCGGCAAGCTGTGGGGCGGCAAATATCGCGGCCAGCGGCAATATTGGTTCCTTGCGCGTTTCCTGGGGTCGGATGAGGACATCGACATCCAGACGGCGCATCCTGAATTCCGCGAATGGAAATGGGCGGAGCCGGAGAGCCTGCCTGACCTGATCGTGCCGTTCAAGCGCAAGCTGTATCGGGATATTCTCCAGGAATTCAGGGATTTGATCTGAAAACAAGGGTTAAAATCCGCTGCCATGCCAGTATGAGAAGGCGCATGCGTTACTGGCTGGCCGTTCTGCCCCTCTTCCTCTCCACCCCGGCGCTCGCCGATTACCCCGTGCTCCTGCCGCCATCGGTGCGGGAAATGCTGGAAGCGGCCATCGCCAACGGCAATGAGACCGAGATCGCGACCGTCGCAAAGATCGCCAAGCAGACCAATCCCGGTTCCGCCGACGAGATTCAGCGCATGGTCAACAGTTGGAAGGAACGGACCAGGGCGACGCAGGAAACCGTGATCCGCGAGGCGCGCTTCACGGAATTGTGGACGGGCAAGATCGAAGCGGGCGGCTTCCGCTCCACCGGTTCCACCAGCGAAATCGGCATCAGCGCCAGCGCAGCGGTCAAGCGCACCGGCATCCAATGGTCGCACAAGCTGGCCGCCAGCGTCGATTACCGGCGCGCCAACGGCGTGACCTCGCGCGAACGCTATACCGCCAGCTATGAGCCCCGCTATGAATTCGATCCACGGGGCTTCGCCTATGGATTGACGCAGTTCGAGCGGGATACGTCGATCGGCTATGACGCGCGCTACACCGCCTCGGCCGGCATCGGCTACAAGCTGATCGTCAGCGATCCGGTTGACCTCTCGCTGGATGCCGGTCCTTCGATCCGCCATGCCAAATATGTGACGGGAGAGCGGGAGACCAAATTGGGCGCCCGTGCGTCCATGGACTTCGCCTGGCGCCTGACCCCTGCGCTGACCTTCAGGCAGACAGCCTCCGGCTATGCCGAAAGCGACGTCTATACGCTGAATTCGCTGACCTCGCTGGTGACGAAGGTGGGAACACGCTGGTCGGCCGCCTTTTCCTACAATGTGCAATATGAATCGGAGACGCTGCTTTCGGCGCGGGATTCGGACACGATGAGTCGCCTGACCCTCACCTATGATTTCTAGGCGGTCGCCGACTTTCAGGACCAGGGGTGGAGGCGCGCCCTCCGCTCTGATAGGGTCGTCAGGATGAGAGGCATTTCGTCGTTCGAACGGAGCGTCATGGAAAGCGCCGCCGACGCGCCCATGCTCGCCCAGACTGAAAAATGGGCGGCGGTGAACAGCGGGTCGCGCAATCTTCCCGGTCTTGCGGCCATGGCGGCCATGCTTGCCGATGCCTTCGCCGGCCTGCCGGGCGCGATGTCCCTTGTCGATCCAGAGCCGGTGGAAACCGTCCGCCCCGACGGCCGTCTGGCGATGGTCGCGCATGGCAGCCACCTGCGCCTCTCGGTCAGGCCGGAGGCTCCGGTGCAGATCCTGCTCACCGGGCACATGGATACGGTCTTCCCCGCCGACCATGGCTTTCAGGCGCTGCGGTGGATCGATCCGGCGACGCTGAACGGACCGGGCGTCGCGGACATGAAGGGCGGGATCGCCGTCATGCTGGCGGCCTTGCGCGCGGTGGAAACCGCACCGGATGCAGGGCGGCTGGGCTATGACGTCATCATCAACAGCGATGAGGAGGTCGGCAGCCCTTCCTCGGCGGCGCTGTTGCGGCAGGTCGCGACGGGCAAGATCGCGGCCTTCACCTATGAACCGGCCCTGCCCGACGGCACGCTGGCCGGGGCCCGCGCCGGCAGCGGCAACTTCGCCATCGTCGTCACCGGACGAAGCGCGCATGCCGGGCGCAATCCGCAGGACGGCCGCAACGCATTGCTGGCGGCCGCCAACCTGGCGTTGCGGCTGAAGGCGGCGAGCGGCGGCGGCTTTTCCTGCAATCCCGCGCGGATCGAGGGCGGCAGTCCCAATAATGTCGTGCCGGACCATGCGGTTCTGCATGTCAATTTCCGGCCGAAGACGCCTGCCGACGAGCAGGCCGCAGACGAACTGCTGAAGGACGCCATGGCGCGGATCGCCCTGGAGCATGAGGTGACGCTTCACCGGCATGGCGGCTTCGGCCGGCCGCCCAAGCCGATGGATGGGCGGGCGGAAGCCTTGTTCGGGCTCGTCCGGCAGTGCGGCGCGGACCTGGGCCTTTCCATCGCCTGGCGGGATACCGGCGGGGTGTGCGACGGCAATAATATCGCGGCCTGCGGCGTGCCCGTGGTCGACACCATGGGCGTGCGGGGCGGCAATATCCACAGCGATTCGGAATATCTGATCGTCGACAGCCTGGCCGAACGGGCGCAACTATCGGCCCTGGCGCTGCTCCGCATCGCCCAGGGGCATTTCACCGGGGGGATGAAGGCGTGAGTTTTTTCATGCGCACGGCGCGCGCCGACGATTTGCAGACCCTTTATGAAATGGCGAAGCTGACCGGGGGCGGGTTCACCAACCTGCCGCCGGACCGGAAGTCGCTTGCCGCCAAGCTGGAGCGGACGGAACAGGCGCTGGCCCGGCAAGGCGAAGGGGTCGAGGACGAACTGATCGTCATGGTGCTGGAAAACAGCCAGACGGGTCAGGTCCGCGGCACCTGCCAGATATTCAGCAAGGTCGGGCAAAGCTGGCCCTTCTATTCCTATCGGCTGGGCGTTCTCACCCAACATAGCCGGGAGCTTTCGCGCACCTTCAGGGCGGAGATGCTTTCGCTCGTCACCGATCTGGAAGGGTCGACGGAAGTGGGCGGCCTGTTCCTTCACCCCCGCGAGCGGGCCGAAGGTCTAGGGCTGCTGCTGGCGCGCAGCCGCTATCTCTATATCCGCAACCATCGCGCCCGCTTCGGAGAGCGGATCATCGCGGAACTGCGGGGCGTGATCGACGAGGCGGGCGGTTCCCCCTTCTGGGACGGCCTCGCGGGGCGCTTCTTCGGCATGAGCTTTCAGGAGGCGGACGAGTTCAACGCGGTGAACGGCAACCAGTTCATTGCCGACCTGATGCCAAAGACGCCGATCTACACCGCCATGCTGACCGACACCGCGCGCGGCGTCATCGGCATGCCCCACCCCAATGGCCGCGCGGCCATGCGCATGCTGGAGACGGAGGGCTTCACCAATCCCGGCTATGTCGACATATTCGACGGCGGACCGACGATGGTGGGGCAAATCAATTCGCTGCGCACCATCGCCCATGCCTCCGACGCGGTGCTGGGCGCGGTGCACGAAAAGGGCGGAGACAAGATGCTGGTGACCACCGGACGGCTCGCGGATTTCCGCTGCACCTATGGCTTCGTGACGGAACGGGAGGATGGCGGCATATCGCTCGACCGGGCTTCCGCGGAACTGCTGGGGGTGGAACCGGGACAGACATTCACCATGGCGGAACGGGCATGACGGCAAGGGAGATCAATTTCGACGGCCTGGTGGGTCCCAGCCACAATTATGCGGGCCTCAGCCTGGGCAACCTTGCCTCCGCGCGCAACGCGGGCGCCATCTCCTATCCCCGAGCGGCGGCGCTCCAGGGGATAGAGAAGATGCGGTCCAACCTTCGCCTCGGGCTGCCGCAGGGGCTGTTCCTGCCCCAGTGGCGGCCGGATGGCGCCTGGCTGTCAGCCCTCGGGACCGATGTCGGCAATGCGGAGGCGCATATCCGCGCCGCCGCCATGTCGGCCTCCTCCATGTGGGCCGCCAATGCCGCGACCGTTTCGCCGGCGGCCGATACGGCCGATGGGCGCACGCACCTGACCGTCGCCAATCTCGTCACCATGCCGCATCGCAGCCATGAATGGCCGCAGACGCTGGCCCAGTTGCGCCTTGCCTTTTCCGACCGGAACGCCTTCGCCGTGCATGGCCCTGTCCCCGCCCCCTTCGGCGACGAGGGCGCGGCCAATCACATGCGCCTGTGCGACAGCCATGGCGAGGCAGGCGTCGAGGTGTTCGTCTATGGCCAGTCCGGCGGCCCCTTTCCCGCCCGCCAGCATGTCGAGGCGAGCAAGGCCGTCGCCCGGCTGCACCGGCTCGATCCGGATCGCACGCTGTTCGTCATGCAGTCGGAGGAAGCGATCGCGGCGGGCGCCTTCCACAATGACGTGGTCGCCGTCGCCAACGAACGCGTGCTCTTCACGCATGAACATGCCTTTGCGGACAAGGAGCGCTTCTACGCCGATCTCCGCGCCAGGCTGCCGTCGGTGGAGATCGTGGAGGTTCCCGCCAGCGCCATCAGCCTGTCAGACGCGATCCGCAGCTATATCTTCAATGCGCAGCTCGTCACCTTGCCCACGGGCGACCCTTCGAATTTGCCCGGGACAGGCATGGCGCTGATCCTGCCGACGGAGGCGCGGGATATGCCCGCCATCTGGAACTGGCTGGAGGAGATGGTCGCGGGCAACGGCCCCATTCGCAAGCTCGTGCCCGTCGACGTTCGCCAGTCCATGGCCAATGGCGGCGGTCCTGCCTGCCTGCGCCTGCGCGTGGTGGCCGATCCTGCCAATATCGATCCCCGCTTCCTGGTCGACGAGGCGAAGCTGGACGGCATTGCCGACATCGTCCGCAACTATTGGCCCGAAGCTATAGCGCCAGAGGATCTGGCCGATACCCGGCTGATCGCCCGCATCGAACAATCATGGTTAACGGTTGTTGACCATTTGCAACTTTCAGGCGATCTAATCCCCTGACGGCGGGCAAGCCGAGTGGGACCGGATGGAACGGATCAAGCGCCTCTTCACGATCAAGACCAAGTTCGAGGCGTTTCTGGTGATTTACGCCCTGGCCCTTGGCGCGACCGAGCGCGGCTTCGTCTACATGCAGCAATATCCCGGCACCGGGGGGCATTTGCTGGCGCTGGCCTGCACCGGCAGCGTCTTCATGGCCGGCGGCATGATCCTGGACGCCGTGGAGATGCGGCACAGCGCCATTTAACTTGTATCTGCCGCCCGCTCCATGCAGGAGCGGCGTCATGGCTGCGATCATGCTTCAGGGAACGGGTTCGGACGTCGGCAAATCCTTGCTGGTGGCGGGCCTTTGCCGCGCGCTGGTGCGGCGCGGATACAGCGTCCGGCCCTTCAAGCCGCAGAACATGTCCAACAATGCCGCCGTCACCGCCGATGGCGGAGAAATCGGGCGGGCGCAGGCTCTTCAGGCCATGGCGGCAGGAATCGAGCCGCATACGGACATGAACCCGGTGCTGCTGAAGCCGCAGGCCGACCGCACGTCCCAGCTTGTCGTCCATGGCCAGGTGCGCGGCAAGCTGGGCAGCGAAAATTTCCGGTCCGCGCGCGGCGAATTGCTGGAGGCCGTACTGACCAGCTACCGCCGCTTGCAGGCGCAATGCGACATTGTCGTGGTGGAGGGCGCCGGATCGCCCGCAGAGGTGAACCTGCGCGCCGGCGACATCGCCAATATGGGCTTTGCGCGGGCCGCGAATGTGCCGGTGATCCTGGTGGGCGACATCGATCGCGGCGGCGTGATCGCGGCCGTCGCCGGAACAAGGGCAGTCATCGATCCGGCCGATGCGGCGATGATCCGGGGATTCCTGATCAACAAGTTCCGGGGCGACCCCGCGCTGTTCGAGGACGGTTATCGCCATATCGAGCAGTTGACCGGCTGGAAGGGCTTTGGCGTCATCCCCTGGCTGCGACAGGCCAGCCGCTTACCCAGCGAAGATGCCGTGGTGCTCGAACGCCGGCAGGGCGGCGGCCACGAAAAGCTGCTGATCGCCTGCCCCATCCTACCCCGGATCGCCAATTTCGACGATCTGGACCCGCTGAAACTGGAGCCGGGCGTCGAAGTCATGATGGTGCCGCCGGGCCAGCCCATTCCGGCGGAGGCCGCGCTCATCATCCTGCCGGGTTCCAAGGCGACGATCGCCGACCTGCAGGCGGTCCGCGATCAGGGATGGGACATCGACATTCTCGCCCATCGCCGGCGCGGGCGGCCGATATTGGGGATATGCGGCGGTTACCAGATGCTGGGCCGCAGGATAGACGATCCGGACGGGATCGAGGGGCCGCCTGGCGGCATCGAGGGGCTTGGCCTGCTAGACGTGAAAACCCGGCTGACGCAGGTCAAGACATTGGAAAGGACCGACGGAACCGCCATGGGCCAAGCCTTTTCGGGCTATGAGATGCATGTCGGACGGACGGACGGCGCCGATTGCGCGCGCCCATTCGCAATGCTGGAGGGCGGTCGTCCCGATGGCGCATCGAGCGGAGACGGCACGGTGATGGGCACCTATGTCCACGGCCTGTTCGCCAGCACCGCGCTGCGCGCCGCCTTTCTATCCCGCCTGGGGCATGAAGCCACATCGGAGGATTATCAGGCTTCGGTGCATGAAGCGCTGGACCAGATCGCAATGCAGTTGGAAGAGCATGTCGATGTGCAGGCGCTGATCCGGATCGCCACCGCCTGACCCGGTTGGAGCCTTGCCGGCGGGCCGGGCCATTACGGCACGCATGCGCACCTATGCTATTGGTTATATTTACCGAAAATCAGCAGGATAGTATAAGCAAAGAATAGGACATAGCGCCGACAGCATGACGCGACATGGGGGCGAGGCGGAACTTATGTTGCGTGACCTTCATAAACCATCCGCTCCGATGAAGGCTGCCCTGTCATCATGCAGGCGCCACTTTCTTTCTTCCTTGATATTCAGCGCATTGATGAACGTCCTTTATATCGGACCCGTTCTCTACATGCTGCAAATCTATGATCGGGTCGTGACGGGACAGGGCAGACTTACCCTGTTCTTCCTGACAATCATCATCATCTTCGTGATCGGCACGCTCGCGCTGCTGGAGCAGGTGCGCTCCCGCCTGCTGGTGCGGGCCAGCATCCGCTTCGACCGGCAGCTTTCGGGGCTGCTGCTCGACACGACGCTGAGCGGACGCGGCTCGACGGGCGAGGCGATGAACCGACAGGCCCTCCGGGAATTCGACACGCTCCGCCAGACGCTGACCGGGCCGACGATTCTGTCGATCTTCGATTTTCCCTGGAGCCCCATCTATGTCGTCGTCTGCTTCCTGATCCATCCGGCCATTGCGGCCATGGCGGTGGCCGGCGGCGGCGCGCTCCTCTTCATCGCGCTTTGCAATGAAAGGCGGACAAATTCGCCGCTGAAGCAGGCCAATGACGCCGCCAACAAGGCCTATGTCAGCCAGGAACAGACGATCGCGGGCGCGGAGGTGATCCGCGCGCTCGGCATGCGGAACGCGCTGGTCCGTCGGCACCTGCTCGAACGCCGGGCGATGCTGAACCTCCAGGCCCATGCCAGCTTCGCGGGCGGGCACTATGTCGCCATCAGCAAGTTCATCCGCCTCGCCCTGCAATCGCTGGCGCTGGGCCTGGGTGCGTGGCTGGCGATCAACGACCAGATTTCGGCGGGCGCGATCTTCGCTTCCTCCTTTCTGGTCGGCCGGGCGCTGGCGCCGATCGACCAATTGCTGGGCGCGTGGCGCAACGTCGTCCATGCGCGGGCAAGCTATGCGACACTCAACGATCTGCTGGCCGCGAGGGATGCCGACATCGCCCTCACCCGGTTGCCTGCGCCGAACGGCCATATCGCGGTCGAACATCTGACCTGTTTCAACCCAGGCCAGGAAAGACCTGTGCTGGCCGACATCAGCTTCACGGTGGAGCCGGGGGAGGTCATCGCCATTGTCGGACCCAGCGGCGCGGGCAAATCGACCCTGCTGCGCATGCTGTCCGGCGCGGCGCGGCCGCTGCGCGGATCGATCCGCTATGACGGCGCGGACATCCAGGACTGGGAATCGGAACGACTGGCGAGCTTCGTCGGCTATCTGCCGCAGGACACGTCCCTGTTCGCCGGGACCATCAAGGAGAATATCGCCCGCTTCGGCAATTTCCTGTCGGACGATGAGGAAGCGATAGACAATGCCGCCATCGAAGCCGCCCGGCTGAGCGGCGCGCATGACATGATCCAGCATCTGCCGGGCGGCTATAATCTGACGCTCGGCTGGGGCGGACGCGGCCTTTCCGCCGGGCAGGCGCAGCGCGTCGGTCTTGCGCGGGCGCTCTACGGTGCGCCGCCGCTGGTCTTTCTGGACGAACCCAATGCGCATCTCGACGCGGAGGGAGAGGTGCGGCTGGTCGCGACGCTGGCCGACCTCAAGAAGAGGAATGCGTCCGTCATCATCGTCGCCCATCGCATGGGGATATTGGGCGTGGTCGACAAGATCATGGTGATGCGTGACGGAAGGGTCGAGGCCTTTGGCGCACGCGACGACGTGCTGGGCCGTTTGAAGGCGATCCGGTCGGAAGAACGTCCCGCTCCCCAGACGGCGGAGGGGTAAGGCGACATGGGAACTATTCAGATCAGGGATGCGGCCGGCGCCGTCGAGCTTTACTATCCCGCCGGAAACGGCGCGGAGATCATCGATGATAGGCCTGAACGCGACATGCGCGCCGGCATGATCATCGCGGCGCTGTTCTTCGTCCTGTTTCTCGGCTGGGCGGCCTTTGCGCGACTCGATGCGGCCGCCTATGCGCCAGGGCGGCTCACCGTGTCGGGCCAGCGGCAATCGGTGCAGCATCGCGATGGCGGCGTGGTGGGCGCGATCTTCGTGAAGGAAGGCCAGCATGTCAGCCAAGGCCAGCCGCTGATGGAACTGGCCTCCGCCGAGGTGCGGGCGCAGGCGCGCATATTCGGCGCGCAATATATCGAATTGAAGGCGCAGCGGGCAAGGCTGATTGCCGAGCAGCTTGGCGCAAGCCATGTCCTGTGGCCTGCCGAATTTGCGATGCTGAAGGGGCAGGAGAAGGCGGATGCGGAGGAGGCGATCCGCCTTCAGCTGACCCAGTTCAACGCGCGTAGCTCCGTACTGGCGGCGCAGACCGGCGTGCTGCGCGAGCAGGCCAGTCAGGTGCAGCAGACGGCGCGCGGCTATCGTTCGCAACTGACGGCCTCGTCAGAGCAGGCCCGTCTGATCGGAGAGGAACTGGAGAGCCTGCGCGGCGTGGCGGAAAAGGGGTTTGTGTCCCAATCCCGGATCAGGGCCCTGGAACGCGCAAGGGCCGATCTTCAGGGACAGGAGGGGCAATTTTCCGCCAGCATCGCCCGGTCGGGGGCGGAAGCGGGGGAAAACCGGCTGAAGGCGCTCGAAGCGGAAAAGGCCTATAAGGAACGGGCCTCATCGGAATTGCGCGACGTCGAATTCTCGCTCAACGAAGTGCTGCCCAAATATCGCGCCGCCAGGGATCAGCTTGCCCGGCTGCAAATCCGCGCACCCGCCACCGGCACCATCGTCGGCCTCAACGTCTTCACTGTCGGCGGCGTCATTTCCGCCGGCCAGAAGCTGATGGACATCGTTCCCGACCGGGCGGGCCTCGTCATAGAGGCGCGGATTTCGCCCGAAGACATTGACGACCTGAAAGTGGGGCAGCAGGCGCAGATCAAGTTCAGCAGCCTGCATGAACGCGACCTGCCGATCATGGACGGCCGGATCACGCGGCTTTCGGCCGACAGCTTCCAGGATGAAAAGGCGGGGGTCTCCTTCTACACCGCAGAGGTGATGGTGCCGCCGAAGGAACTGGACAGGATCAGGAGCGTGCGGGGGAAGGATTTCAGCCTGAAGGCGGGGATGCCGGTGCAGGTCCTGGTGCCGCTGCGGCGGCGGACCGCGCTCCAATATGCGCTGGAACCGCTGACCCAGTCGCTCTGGCTGTCCTTCCGGGAGCATTGAGCCAGACGGTCATTGCAGTTCGGAAAAGCGGACCCGCGCGCCCAGCGCCTCGTAGATGTGCCGATATTCCGCGATGATGGCGCTGCGGTCATAATCCCGCACGACCCGCTCGCGCAGCGCTTCGCCCATTGCCCGGCGCAAGGAAGGCGAGCGCAGCAGATGCAGGATCGCCGCCGCCGTGCCCTCCGGGTTGACCAGTTCGGTGACGATGCCGCCCGGCCGGTCGATCCCAGGCGCCCGCCCCTCGATCATTTCCCGGCAACTGCCGACATCGGGCGCGACCACCGGCACCCCGCACGCGCCCCCTTCCAATATGACGAGCGGCTGGGCTTCCGACAGGCTGGTGAGGACGATCAGGTCGATCCGGGGCAGCCATTCCGCGACATTGACCCGCCCGGCAAATTGCACCGCATGGCCGATGCCTAGTTCAGCGACCAGCGCCTCGCAATCCGCGGCATAGTCCGCATCCTCATCGAGCGGCCCCAATATGGCGAAGCGGACTTCGGGCATGTCCGTCAGGACCAGAGCCGCCGCCCTGATGAAGGTCTTGACGTCCTTGATCGGCACCACCCGGCCGATCAGCGTCACCAGTGGCCGGGCGGGATCGCAGGCGCGCTCCATCGACGCGAAGCGCTCCGCATCGATGCCGTTGGGAATGACGCGCAGCCGTTCCTGCCGGGCGCCCAGGCGGCGCTGCGTCTGGTTGTTGGCCCCGTACAGCGCGATGATCGGGTCGCAAGCGTCGTAGCAGGCGCGGGTATAGGTCTGGAAGACCGCCAGCCACAGGTCGCGCAGATCATGCCCTTCCCGGTCGAGCGTCAGCCCGGTTTCGATCTGGTCCCCGATCCAGTCGGCCATCATGATCTCTATCTGCCGTTCCAGCATGTAGATTCCATGTTCGGTGATGAAGGCGGGATGGCCGGTCTCATAGGCGGCTCGCGCAGCCAGCAGGCCCGCAAAGCCGGTGGATATGGTGTGATAGACACGCGCTTTCGGCAAGGGCGCGAGCAGCATCTTGAGCAATCCGCCCAGCAGCACCCGCATCGCCCAGAAGAAATGATGGAAGGAGGCCGAGCGGAAAGCCGTGTCGTAATAATGGGTGAAGAGGTCGAATATCTCCGGATTGGAGAGGAGATCGCCCGCGCCCGGGCACGGCTTCAATCCTTCCAGCGCCTGCCGCAGACGGATCAGTTCATCCTTGCCGCCCGTCGACAGGAAGGCGAGCAGCAGGCGGCCGATCCGCTGCATCTGCGACGCCGGATAGCGGCGCGGCAGGCAGGGTTCGATCAGCAGCGGGATTTCCACCACCTCCACGACATTGGGCGGCGGCGCCATGCGCCAGGGCTGCGCGCCATTGCCCGCCTTGATGGCGACGAGCGAAAATCGCAGGTCGGGCATGCTGAGGATCAGGTCCTGCAACCAGCTGGAAACGCCCCCGACCACAAACGGATAAGCGCCTTCGACGATCAGGCATATGTCGCTGTCCTGCCCCTCGGACATCATGACGCCGGCTCCACGTCCCCCCTGCGCGTGGGCCGGGCTTTGCCTGCCGGATGCCGCTCCAGCGCACGCCTTATCCGGGCGCGCGCCGCCTGCAATGACCGACGCCTTATATCCCCGCTCTTCAGCAAGCCGGCAATCTCATCCAGCTTCCTGTTCGCGTCCTGACAGAGCCGAAGCCTCTGCCCCTGCGGCAGCAACTGGTTGAAGCAGCCATGATCGGCCAGCAGCATGGCGAGGGCATAGCGATCGTCCAGATGCTGGGCGGGGGCGATCCTCGCCTGCAATTCGCTGCGTTGCTGCGCCAGATTATAGCTGACCTGCGCAGCCGCAGCGGCGGCGAGCGCCCGGATGGTCTGGTCCTCATCCGACAGGGCCATGACGATGAGGGGGGACAATCGCGGCTCGAAAGAGATCACGGCGGTTTCCAGGGCCCGGTAGCGGGCCTGCAGATTTCCGTAGCGGAGCATGGTGGCCAGTGAACCGATCTCGTCGCTTTCGGGATAACGCACACGATCGTCGAGTATCCGGCCCAGCCGCTCTACCGGCGACAGGTCGTTGACGTCCCGCCGCTTGCCCGTTCGGACATCCCGATAGGCGATCTGCCTTTTCCGCCTCGACGGCCGGACCAGCGGGGCCAGAATCAGGCAGGCCAGCATACCGGCAGGCCCAATGGCGGCACCGATCGGCAGGGCGAAACGCTGGCGCACGCCCAGCCCATCCAGCCCTTTCATCATGACCAGCAGCGCGGCGCAGGAGAGCGCCAGATGGATGGGCGCGAACCAGAGGATGCTCCCCTCTCCCACCGCCAAACCGGTGAACAGCAGGAACAGATCGGCAGCCGAAAACAGGATGAGCAGGGCGATCAAGCCACTTTTCCTTCCGGGACCAGCCATTTCGGCGCAAAGGCCTGTTCACGCCCGAACAGCGCCGGGCATTTGCCGAGCAGGTCTGCAACCTGTAGCAGTTGCGCCACATAGGCCTCCGTGATCCTGATCCCGGCGGCGCTGTGGACGAGAATGATGGCCGCCAATCCTTCCTCCGCCCCCGCGACCGGCACGGCCAGAAGACCCCATTCCGACAGCAGCGGCCGGTCGGCGGCACGATCGGCCCGCAACGGCCTGGGCGTCGCCAGCATCGCCTGCGCCATCGGCGAGCGCGAAAGGTCCGGGGCCTGCCCCTGGGCCGTCTTGCCGCCGAAGCGCGCCGTCACCTGGGCGCCGCGCACATCGTAGAAGGTGAAATCCTCCGTCTGCGCGGCGAGCGCGATCAGGCGGGCGACCGCGTCGGCCTGGCTTTCCGGATCGGGTTTGGAAAGGTCGAGGCCGGCAGCCATGGCCTGTACGATCGTGCGCTGCCCGATGGCGATCCGGACCTGCAGCTTGCGGTTGGTGTCGGTAAGACGGGCGATGATTTCCGCCAGCTTCTTCCAGTTGCGGTCCATCGCCTGATGCTGCCGTTCCTGATCGGCAATGCGGTTCCTGCGGCTGGCGGTCACCTCGCCCGTCACCAGGGCCGTCACCATCCACAGCATGGGCTGGATGGAGAGGCGCAGCTGCTGTTCGATATGATCCGTCGCGCCCGACCATGGGTTCGACCAGCGGAACCAGATGGCGGAGGCGATCGCGGCGGCGGCCAGCCCCGATCCGGTGCCATAGGTCGTCGCCATGACCAGCACCGGCAGCCAATAGGGATTGGGGTTGATGTCGGAAAAGGCATTGCCGCTCATCAATCCCTGGTCGATCGCCATCAGCGTGGCGAACAGGATCAGCATTTCCGCGCATTGCAGCAGGATGGGCCGCTTCTTCAGCATCAATGCCTCCCAAGAAAGCGAGTGAGCGCCACGCGCAGATAGAGTTGGCGTCCCGAAATGCCGGGCCGGCTGATCGAACTGATCCCGCCGCTCGCCTGAAGGCGCCAGCCCTCGCTCAGCCGCCCGGTCGCGCTGACGTTCGCGGTGGGGCCGTCGGTCTTGCCCTTGCGGTCGAAGGTCCAGCCTGCCGCGCCGCTGAGCTGCCAACCTGTCCAGGACATGCCGGACAGCAGTTGGAAGCTGTGATTTTCCCTGTCGCTGAGAGGGATATAGGCAAGGCCATTGGGCCGCAGCGCCCTGCGGCCGACATATTCCGCATCCAGCCGGTAGCTGACCGCCAGCGATGGCGATCCGCGGCGGAGCAGATAATCGAGGCCGCCCGCCACGGTGATGCTGCGCGTCCGGACGCCGGTGCCGGTCAATCCATAGCCATTCCAGCCGCCATCCGCCTGCACCGCCAGTTCCGGCGTCAGGCGGATCGTCCCCCCGATCCCCGCGCGGCTGATATGACCGCCGAAGGTCGATTGCTCAGGCGTGGCGAGATCCGGCAGGCGGTAGGCGAGGACCAGCCTTCCCTGCCTTTCGGGAGGACCGGCGAACAGCCGAAGGCCGGCGCCCGCCACCTTTTCGTCCAACTGGGCACTGCCCTGAAACTCGATGCGGGAAACCGCGCCGAGATTGACGGTCGCGAACAGGTCCCCGATGGCGGAGCGGGACGTGCGGTTGGCAAGAATGCCGTTGGCGCCATGGACGGTGTCCGCTTCGGAGCGGAACCAGCGGACGCCAGCGCCGAGCGAGAGGCGGTTGTTGAAAGGCACCAGCGCATTGAGGCCCGCCTCCGCCTGCCAGAAGACCTTGCCGCCGCGCGCCGTCACGGCGCCGGCGACATTGCCGCCCGATTCGGCCAATGTCTGCCGGGCAAAGGGATCGTCCGCGGCGAGATTGCGATAGCGGGCCGCGCCAAGGGCCAGCGCGCCCTCCGCAACCTCCATGTCGCCCAGCAGGCGCTGGATTCGCTTGTCGCCGGGATATGCCGCCGCCAGCGGAGCAAGCCGCCGCCGCGCCAGATCGGGATAGCCGGCGGCGGCATCGGCTAGCGCCCGGGCGATGGCGAGTTCGACGCCCAGATCCGACGTTTGCGGTTCGCCTGCGCTGGGGGGGACAGGCGCCGGCTCCCCACCGGGCAGGAAACGGACGTGCAACCCATGCTCGTCCGCCACCGCCTCCAGCTTCCGCCCCTCGGCGGCGCGCAGAACCAGACTCTCGTCATTCCAGCGCAAATCCGCCAGGTCCGCCCCGGCGGCGGCGGCGAAGTCCTTGAGGACGGCATCGGCAATCGGCCGGTCGAACCGGACGACCAGCTCATAGCCGCTGTCTTCCAGTTCGAGATGCACGTCCCCGCTCCATTGCAGGTCCACAGTCCTGACTTCCGATGCCGTCACATCCGTGTCGGGCGGCAATGCCGCGACCATGAGCGGCGGCGGCCCCATCAGCAGCAAGGCGGCGGCCAGTGGCGTCATGGCCGCAACACCTTGCGCGCACGTCCCGGATCACCCGCAGCGATAAGCAAGCGGGCCAGCATGATGTCGAGCTTGCGGTCTGCCGGAGCGGCCCGGCGCAGTGCCTCGACCATGGCCGTCGCCTCCGACGTCCGGCCCAGCCGGGTCAGCAGTTCCGCCCGCTCCACCGAAAGCGGCGAGGTGAGCGCCAGCGATCTTTCGATCCAGGGACGGGCCCCGGCTTCGCCCTTCAGCTTCGTCTGCGCATCGGCCATCAGGCTCAGCGCTGCCCGGTCGTCGGGACGTTCGCGAAGATAGAAATTCAACTGGTCGGCGGTCGCCCGCGCATCACCCCTATTCCAGCCGTCCCAGGCAAGGCGAAGGCGATCCGACGGCTCGGCGGCGCTATTGGCGACGCGGGCGTTCGCAAGCGCCAGATCATAATAGGCCGCTCTATCGGGCGGAACCTGCGCGCCGGCTGCCGCCTTCAACTGCAGGGCGGAAAGGGTGCGGCCGTCGAGCAGCCGGTCGAGCGCCCGCGCCGCCGCCGCCCTCTCGCGCGCCGCATTGGCCAGTGCGATGCGCTGGACGAGCATGTCGCTGCTGTCGGCGGCGTCAGTCGCTTCCAGAAACGCCAGCGCGTCCGCAGGCCTTGCCCGCTCGACATAGGCCTGCGCCCATTTCGGATCGGCCAATGCCCGCGCCTTCAACCAGGCAAGGTCCTGCGCGACAGGGCGCGGCCCCATGAGGTACAGCATGCGTGCATCGGACGGGTCATCGCTTTTGGCCGTCGATTGCTGCCGAAGCAGCGCGATGGCGTCCGACCGGAAACCCCTTTCCAGCAGGCGTTGCGCGATGGCGGGGCGGTCAGCGCCTGTCTCGGCCGCCCGATCCAGCAGCCATTGCCGTATTGCATCCCTGTTTCCGGACGCCATGATGATGCTTTCGCGGGCCGCATCGCGCCCCGTCGGCAGCATGGCGGCATAGCGAAGCGCCGAACGGATGTCGCCGGACCGCTGCGCCAGCGTCATGGCAAGCCAGGGGTTCCGGTCGCGCCAGCCCGGCGTCCCGGACCGGTCGATCCGAGCAATGAGGTCATAGCGCCCCGCCCCACTCGCCCAGGACGCCAGATCGAGCGACTGTGCCGGGTCGAGCGGCGCTATGGCGCCATGCTCCGCGGCCAGGATCAGCAGATCGGGCTGGCCGAGCGCATAGCTGGCCTCGACCAGATCCTTGGCCGGAGCCGTTCCGGGATTCATGGCCCCCGCCCGAACCATGTCGGCGGCGCCCTGCGCGTCGCCGGCCTTGCGACGCAGGTCGAAGCGCAGGCGCCAATGGGCGGGGGCGGCGTGGTCCGGACGGCCCTCCAGAAAGGCAAGCGCGACCTCCGGACGGCCGCCCGCCATGATGTCATAGGTCAGCCTCGCGCTCGGAACCGGCGCGCCCTTCCCCGCCAGCGCATCCGCGAGTTGCCCCAGAACCTTCGCGTCGGCCGTCGTCACGGAAGCGTTCAACAACCGTTGAAGGTCCGGAGGAGAAAGCCTTTTCCCTTGCGCGAAGCGCTGCATCAGCATGGCCGCATCGGGTGGAGGCAAGGGGATGGCGACCGGCGGCGGCGCGAATGTCGCTCGCCGGATCGCATCGGCAATCTGCCAGTGGCTGGGCATCAGCAGCACCGCAGCGGCGAGCAGCAGCCCACCTCCCGCGATCGGTCCGATGACCGCCATGTTCGGGTGGCGCAGCGCTTCGATCTTCATGACAGGGGCTCCGGTATGAGCCGGTCGAGGGCCAGGGTGGACACATAGGGCTGGAATCCGGCGGCGCGCTCCCGCGCATAGAGGCTGGCGATGGTGGCCTTGTCGCGCGGGTCCCAATAGTCGAGCGTGGCGAGCCCCAGACGGGGATTGATCCGCCGGGCTGCGAAAAGATGGTCCGCCTGCCATTGCCAGTCGTCGGCGGAGGTCATCTCATAGCGCCCCTCCGCGAAGTTCCAGCGCGACGCCATGGCTTCCGCCAGCACGAGGTCGATCTGACCCGCGACCTGCGGCAGCAGGGCATAGCCCCGGTTCATCATGATCGCCATGTCCGGGAAGCGCGTGCGAATGGCCTGCACCAGCCGCGCGGCGCCGGCCACCATGCCCTTGTTGCGGTCGGCATCCTGCCGCTCCAATGCCTCCGCATTGTCGAGCGTGTCCATGAAGATGCCGTCATAGCCCTTGCGCAATATGGCGGGGATCAGGCGATCGACCACAAGGGCGGTCCACGCCGGATCGCGCAGGTCGACGAGCCGCGCCTGCGGCCAGTTCGGATTGGCCTGCCGCAGCGCGCCCGCCTTTTCCAGTTCTGCGGCGAAGGGACGACCGTCATGGACCTCCCCCAGGCTGATATAGCCCAGCAGGCGGCTGCCGGGGCCACGCAGCGGGGCAAGCGGGCGGGCGAAGTCGGGTTCCAGCACCAGAAGGCCGAAGCGGCGGGCGATGGCGGGATCGGTCGCTTCGCCATAATCCACCCCCCAGGCGTTGGCCCCGCCGATTTCGGGCAGGGCGCGGGCCGAAAGGCCGAACACCATGAGGGACAGCGCCAGCAGATCGCGGCGGCGGAAGGGAAGAACGCTCATGGCCAGAATCTCGCCCACAGGCCGCTATTGCCCGCCACCGCCGGATTATTGCCGACGAAGAGCAGATAGGTGAGCTTGCCCGTCGCCTCCGCCACCAGCGCGACGGCGAGCGAGGCTGCCGTCACCGCGCCCGCCAGATAGCCGAAGCCGAAGCCCGCGAAGCCGCTGTCGCGAAACAGCAGCGTGCCCGCCGCGCTCGCCAGCAGGAAGCTGCCCCAGACCGCCACGATCCGGCCGGCAAGGTCATAATAGGACAGGATGATGCTCATCTGGATCGCGACGAGGTGAAAGACGACGCCCACCGCCGTCAGCCGAAAGCCGAATATGCCGCGCGCGTTCATGTCGAGCAGGCGGACGATCTCCGGCGCGAGAACCCAGCAGAAGCCGGCCAGGATCGCCTGCTCGACCATCAGCAGGCGCAGGTCCAGCCGGATCGTCATGCCGACCTTCTGCCGCGCCTTTTCGATCCGGCGCCGGTTGGCCGTGCCCATGCAATGGCTCATCAGCGCCGCAAAGGCCCGGTCGAACCGCGTCTCCGTCGTGACGAGGATCAGCGTCAGGCCGGGAATCATCGTGAGCAGGCCGAGGAAGCTGGCCTGATCGTTGACCGGATTGACCCGCAGGGCGCCAACGGCCTGGACGCTGCCCGGCGCCCACCAGAGCAGCCATTTGTCGATCCAGATCGCCAGCGCGTTGGTCAACCCCGCCGCGCCCAGCGCCAGGACGCCGGGCGTCCTGCCGATCCAGCCCGGCCGCCAATCGGGACTGTTGGGAAAATCATCCCGGATCGCGGCGATCAGCAGCGCCAGCGTCACGATCAGACCCGCCGCGATCGCCGCAAGGACAGCGGCGGGCGCGGTCGGCCGGACCAGCGCCAGGCACAGGGCCACCATCGCGATCCCGCAAAGATAGGCCAGGAATATCGGCCGGTGCCGCCATGTCGCGTGCAGGAAGGGACTGGCGATCCAGATTTGCGAGAACAGCGTCAGGATCGCGGTGGCCAGCAGGAACAGGTCCGGCCGCATCCCACCGGCAAGGCCGAACAGCAGGTCCCCCGCGATCAGCGACGCCAGCGTCGCCCAGACCAGCGCGGCCAGCAGGATGGCGGGGATCGCGTCGCGTTCCCCCAGGTAGAAGCGATCGGACGCCATGCGGGTCGCGATCATCGCCAATGGCGCGGTGATCACCGTCGAAACGCCGAAGGCATAGACCAGGCTGGTCTGGATGATCGCATGGTCGGCCGCAACCATGGTGGACCGCGTCCAGCCCTGTAGCAGGAAGACCGCGAGCGCGGTCATCAGCCACGGGCCGGAACTGACAACGGCCCCGTGGAAGGCGGCATTGGCGATCCCGCCCAAGCCGTCCTCCCGGGCTATCCGGTCCAGTCTGAAGCCGATGCCAGCCATTCCCCCGGCCCCGTCGCTAAAGCAGGAAGTCACTCGCGGTCAGGTTGTGCACCCCGATCAGCCTGATCGCGAAATCCACCGTCGCCGGATTATTGTCGACATTCGCCTCGACAAAGCTGTCCGTACCGTTGGAATAGACATGAAGCTGGCCCGGCCCGGAAAAGGCCGCATTGCCGATGAAGCTGAAGGCCTGGTTTCCGGACAGCGCCGGCATGGCGTCGATTGCGGACAGGTCGATCCGGTCGATCCCCTGCTGGAAATCCATGATCCGGTCCATGATCGCGGGCGTGCTGTTGCCTGTGGCGTTATAGATGAACAGGTCGGCATCGGCGCCGCCGGTCAATATGTCCGCGCCCGCGCCTCCCGTGATGCGGTCGGCGCCTGCCCCTCCATCGATGATGTCGTTGCCGCCCGCGCCGTTCAGCGTGTCGGACCCGCCATTGCCGATCAGCGTGTCGTTGCCGCCGGCGCCCCTCAGCGTGTCTTCCTCTCCCTGACCGATGAGCGTCGATCCACCGCTTGCCGCCGTCAGCGACAGGCCGGACACATTGTTGACGACGACCGTCAGGTTCTGGAAATCCTGCGCGCCCAGGCTGTCCGTGGCCAGCACCTGCACCTGATAGCGATTGTCCAGGTTGGAATCTGCGGGCGCCTCGAAATCCGGAGCGCTCTTGAAGGTCAGGACGCCGGTCTGGGGATCGATGGAAAAGAGCGCGCCGTCAACGGCTGACCCCAGCGAATAGGTGATTGCCTGGCCCAGATTGACGTCTGTCGCCACGACCTTCGTCACGGCCGTGCCATTTTCGGCCATTCGGATGGTTGCGGACGCGCCCCCGCCATTCGAGATGATGATCGGCGCGGCGTTGAGGATGGTGACGGTGACGGCGATGGCCTGGTCGTCATAGAATGTTCCGTCGGACGCGCGGACGATGACGTCATAGACATTGTCCTTGCCCGTGTCCGTCGGCAGCAGATAATTGGGCGTGTTGACGAAGTTGAGCTGCCCTGTCGAAGCGTTGATCGTGAATTTGCTCGCATCCACGCCGCCCGCAATGGAATAGGCCAGCGTCGTGTTGGCATCCGGATCGACCGCCGTCACCTTCATCACCGGCCGCGTGCCGGTGGAGACGGAAACGGCAGCCGTATCGCCGCCGCCGCCGGAAGTGATCACCGGCGCATGCTCGTTCACATTGGTGACGGTGACGTTGATGGCCTGATCGTCGAACAGCGCTCCGTCGGACACCCTTACCGTCAGGCTATAGACATTGTTCGCGTTCGCATCGCCGGGCAGGTCGTAATTGGGCGGGCTGAGGAAGGCGAGCGCGCCGGTCGATGCATCGATCGAGAAAAGCGCGCGATCGGGTCCGCCGACGATAGAATAGGCGAGAACCGTAGCCGCATCGGGATCGGTCGCGGTCACGCTGGTCACGGCGGTTGTGTTTTCGGCGACGGAAATAGCCGCGGACGCGCCACCGCCGTTGGAGGTTATGACCGGCGCCTCGTTCACATTGGTGATCGTGACCGCGATCGCCTGATCATCGTACAGCGTGCCGTCGGACGCACGCACCACGACGTCGTAGACATTGTTCGTCCCGGCGTCGGTAGCCGCCTCGAAATTCGGCGCGGTGAGGAAAGCCAAGGCGCCCGTCGCGCTGTCGATCTTGAATTTCGCGGCGTCCGCTCCGCCGGAGATGGAATAGCCGATCACCGTTCCGACATCCGCGTCGGTCGCGACAACGGTCGTCACCGCCGTGCCGTTCTCCGCCATGGAAAGCGCCGCTGTCGGACCGCCGCCACCGGAGACGATCACCGGCGGATTCTTATATTCCAGCGTGACATTGTGCAGGCCATAGCCGCCCAGATCGACCGTCACGATCTCCCCGACCCGGCTATAGCCCAAGGCTCCGGTGACGACGATCCCGTCCGTGCCCGGATTGGCGATGTCGATGACGACCTTCC
This sequence comes from Sphingobium sp. PNB, assembly GCF_019873065.1. Classification (NCBI taxonomy): domain Bacteria; kingdom Pseudomonadati; phylum Pseudomonadota; class Alphaproteobacteria; order Sphingomonadales; family Sphingobiaceae; genus Sphingobium; species Sphingobium sp. PNB. The sequence goes on along the minus strand of NZ_JAINEZ010000018.1, from coordinate 3,040 downwards.
CCTCCCCCTGAACGGAAAAGGCAAGATTGTGACCGTCGCCGGCGACGCTCAGCAGCACGGCCCGCATCGGCAGGTCGGTGATGTGCGTCACATCGTCCGCTGCCGCTCCCAGATTGATCCTGAAGGTTCCCCCGCTCTGGGGAAGGAAGACGCTGTCGCTGTCATAGGCATACCAGCCGGTCACATTCTGGATGACCAGAGCGCCTTGGCGGTCGACGTCCAGCGACAGATTGCCGACATTGGCGCCGCCGACGCTGGCGGTGATGCTGTTGCCCGCCACCGTGGTCGTGATCGTCGCATTCCTGACCGCCGTCATGCGCGCGGCCAGATCGTCCAGGGTGACGAACTCCATGTTCGCCGCCACCGCATGCTGCAACCAGCTCGTGAACATCGAAATATCATAGGGACTGTCCACCGTCGGGCTGCCCGACAGGAAATCCGCAGCGCCATAATCATGCCAGGGCCAGACGATCACCGGCGTCTGCGCATTGGCGACCAGCTTGTCGAACTCCCCGATCCAGGCGGCTGTCGCCTCCGCCACGGTCTTCTTCTGAAATTCGATGAGTGTGTAGTCGAAGGAGGTGTTGGGCGCGAAATAGATCTGGTTCTGATTGTCCGGCGTCAGATAGCCGAAGGCATTGGGATAGCCCGCCCCCTGCGCCGCATAGCCGCCGGTCAGATAGTCCGACAGATATTTCATGATCTCCTGCGAGGTCGGCAGCAGTTCCGGCGCGCCGGGCACGGCCGCGCCCGTGATCTGGAACGGCTGGTTCAGATAGGCGCCGATCTGCTGGTTGAGGATCGTGATGCTGTTCTGGAATTCGGTCTGGATCTGCTGCGCGCTGAGCAGGTTGGTGTTTTCCGGATGCGTCAGGCTGTGCGTGCCGATCTCATTGCCAAGGTCCAGCAGCGCCTTGTAATAAGGCAGCGACACCGCCCAGTCGGTACCGGTGCCGTTCGTGCCGTCGCCGACGTTCAGATAAAAGCTGCCGACGAAATTATAATCCGCCTTCCACTGCGTCAGGAGGGGCAACAGCTTGTCGTAGATGCCGGGCGTGCTGCCCGCGGGATTGACGTCTTCCAGTTCCTGGCTCTGGTCCATGTCGACGCGGGCCGCGACGATGCCGGAATCTCGCGACAGGTGCAGGCCGACCCAAAGGCCGGTGCCGTTCGCCGCATAGGAGATCGCCTGCTGCAGCATATTGGCGTCGGCCATGATGCCTTCGCTGGAGAACAGAATGTTGCGCGCCGCCCCGGTCTGCGTCGCGAGCGCGGCCGAATAGACGGAGCCGCCATCGATGGTCTCGGTCGCGATCTGGTGGCCCGTGCCGCTGACGCTGGTAAAGGCGTTCCAGCCGACGCCGGTGTAGCTGTTCACCTGCTGGCCATTGGCATAATGGTCGAGGACGAGGCCCGTCGCGTCGGTCGCATTCACCACCACATTGCCGGTGCCCCCGGTGACGCGGGTTGCGTCGAACAGCAGCTTCATCTGCGCATAGGGATCGCCGGGCAGCGGATCGCCGCCGATCGTGCCGCCCTGCACATGGGGCTGGTTCGTCATGAACTCGCCCGCCGTGACCAGGCCGATGCCCAGTTGTTTGCTCGCCATTTCCAGCGTGTGGGAAATCGCCTCCACCTTGTCGACGGGCACGTTGCGGAAGGACGGGAACACCAGCGCATCGTAATGGGACAGCTTGGCAAGGTCGGTCAGGTCCGCTTCCGTCAATATGTCGAAGGGGATGCCGGCCTGGATCGCCTGCGCCTGAACCGACATGAAAAGCTGCGAATAGGCGGTGGGGCTGAAATAGGCGTCGGCTGTCGTCTGGGAGAAGACGATGCCGATCCGCATGTCAGGCGCCTGGGTTGCGGTCGTCTGGTTGAAGACCGTGAACGGCGCCGACAGATAATTGGACGGCATGAAGCTGTTCGACAGGTTGTTGATGTCGTAATAGGTGTACATCGCCGCCGGATTGCCCACCGCCGAAGTGGGGAGGCGGAATTCGACCGTGGTCCGGTCAGCCGACCAGGCCGTCTGCAGCCCGGACAGCACCAGCGTCTCCCCCGCTGCGCCGGTGTAGAGGTTCACCGTGCCGTCCGCCGCGAAGTTCACATTATATTCGGCGCCGCCGGCAAAGCCGAAAATCTGATAACCCGTGGCGGTCCTGCCGTCCGTGTTCAGCCAGACGGTGGTGTCCGCGCCTATGGCGACCGGAGCCGTCAGGGCGAAGACGAAGGCGTCATTGTCCAGTGTCGCATAAACCTGATAGCCGGGGGCGCTGTTGTCGTCGATCCGGTCGGTTGCGAGCCAGTCATTCAGAGAGCCGTCGATGGTGACGCTGTGGCCATAGGTCATGGCAAACCCCCAAACTTATGGATGCCGAAATCATTTCATAAGTTTGCGACCGAATATCTTTTGGTTTTTCCAAGTAAAACCAGTCACGCCTGCACATCGGGCCATGAAGCACAACGCTTTTGCCCGATACCCAAGACAAAGGATGCCGTTCCGGGACATGCCCAGCCATTATCCATGTCGATGAGGCTGTATCAGGGTATAGAAGTCATCTTCTCATGCCCGTAGCAGTTCCCATGACCGGGATTCCGCCCAAGGCTACAGTCACACCGCGCATCTATCTGGGGCGACTCGGTTTTTGAAGTTTTTACCCATGGTTAATTTGCGGTTAGGCATGTTCCAATGTCAACTTCAATGAACAGAATCCCGGGAAAAATCCAAAATAACGGCAAATATGCGGACAATTAACAACGTCATTTCGTTAAGTATAGCCGACGGTTTATATCCATAGCCATATCCCTACCTTCTTTATTTTACTTTATACCGCTTCCGCTTCGACCACCTGTCCCGCCGGAGGCCGTTCACCAGATCGGGATCGATGTTCCGCGAGAAGGGACTGGGATTGTGCTTGGGGCGTGCGAAAAACTATCGTCGATCGGCCTTCTTGCCGTCGCAACGCTGATGCTGGCTGCATGCGGAGGCGGTGGAGATGAAGGTTCGCCAACCCCCGCACCCACGCCGACCCCGGTT
>NZ_JAINEZ010000017.1:0-74769 GCF_019873065.1 Sphingobium sp. PNB | reverse complement strand
TACGCCCTCCGCCCTTCACCGACACCCCAACAACCGATTCTCATCTTGATTGTCGCTACGCTCGCATCCTGTCAGTCGCCGCGCATTCGCGCCCGTGATACGCATCTGGTCCTTGGTGGTGCGGCGGATGGCCTCCCTATCCGATTCCGCGTCACGTTGGACGGCGCTGCGCCTGGCGTTGATCATGGGACCGACACTGACGCCGCGGGTTGGGGCGAGGTGAAGGCCGACCGGCTCTATCAGCTCGTCCGTCAGACACGCGAGATCGGCGACCGGACGGTCACGATCGAATTCTCGAGGCCCGGTGTGCGCGCGTACGTCTTCACCTTCGGCTGACCTCAGCCCACAACCGAACTTATCTTGGTTGATCGCGCTGCGGCCAGAGACAAGGGACTGGCCGACTTTGGCTTGCCGATTAGAGGCATCGAAGCAAAAAGCGCAGACCTTTGTTCTGGTCCCCGCTTGAAGCGCGAAGACCCGTAACAGGATAGTTGGCGAAAACTGCGTGCTACGAACCGCCCAATCTTGAGGGATGGCCAAAAACGTACGCAATCCGGGGATGGAGAGGCTAACCCGGTGGTTGCAAATCGTCGATTGCCGCAATCAGGGCGCGCAGCGCCGCTGAGGGATGGCGGCGGCTCGGATGATAGAGGTACAATCCGTCTTCTTCCGACATCCAATCGCACAGAAGAGGGATCAGCGTTCCCGCCGCCACATCGTCGGCGACGCGCCAATCCGCTAGGTAGGCGAGCCCCGCTCCTGCCAGCGCAGCCCGGCGCATCAGTGATGGATCGTCGAGGAGCAACGTCCCACAAACGTCAATCTCCAGACCGCTGCCGCCATTGAAGAACTCCCAGCGATAGGGCAAACCGCTGGCGAGTTGGATCCTGATGCAGCGATGCTGTTCGAGGTCCATCGGGTGCTGCGGCGGCTCTCGGCCGGCCAAATAGGCGGGTGAGCAGACGACGACGAACCGAGTTGGCCCCGCGATCTGGACCTTTTCCATGTCGGCAGGAACTGAGCCGCACTGGCGAATACCTGCATCGAAGCCCTGCTCAACGATGTCGATCAGCCTTCCCTCGGTGACGAGTTCTATCGTGACGTCCGGGTAGCGAGCGGCAAACGGGAGCAGCAGCGGCTCCATGACGCGGCGTGCGGCACCAGAGGAGCAGTTGATACGGATAGCGCCGCTCGGTGTGTCACGCTGATCCGCAGCGTCGTCGAGGGCTGCGCCGATCTCGCCCAAAGCGGGCACCACCCGCCCAATGAATCTTTCGCCGGCTGGCGTCGGCGCTACGCTTCGCGTGGTGCGCATGAAAAGCTGGATGCCGAGCCGCTCTTCGAGCGCAGCGACAGTGCGACTGAGCGCAGTCGTCGACAAACCTACTTCTAGCGCGGCCCGACGAAAGCTGCGGTGGCGGGCGACCGCAGCGACCGCTTCCAGTTCAAGGAGGCGTCCAGCCCTGATTATCCCCTTTTTCGGCATGGTATGATGATGATCGCGTCTCTTATCGGGATCAAGCTTTAAGCATATGTCCAGCCTTCGCAACACGAAGGGATCGCGCCGTGGCACCGACTTGGTTCATCACTGGGAGTTCTCGCGGCATCGGCCGCGCACTGGCGGAAGCGGTTCTTGCAGCCGGACATAATTTGGTTGCCACGGCACGTCGGCCTGAACAGCTCAACGAACTGGTCGCGCGCTATCCCGCGCAGATACTGGCAACGGCGCTCGACGTTACGGATGCCGATGCGGCCGCATCGGCGGTTACGATGGCAACTATGCGGTTTGGCAGGCTCGACATCGTGGTCAACAATGCCGGCTATGGCAATGTGGCGCCCATCGAGAACACTAACCTCGAGAGCTTTCGCGAGCAGATCGAGGCCAACCTGTTCGGCACGATCATCGTTTCCAAGGCCGTCATTCCGCTCTTCCGGAAACAGGGCGCTGGTCGGTTCATTCAATTCTCTTCGATCGGTGGTCGCGCTGCCGCGATCGGGCGGGGTCCTTATTCGGCCGCCAAGTTCGGTGTGGAAGGATTCTCTGAGGTGCTCGCGGAGGAGTTGCGGCCGTTCGGTGTTAGGGTGACGATCGTCGAACCGGGTGGTTTCCGAACCGACTTCGCCGGCACGTCCACCATGATCGAGGATGGCGACCCTGCCTATGCGGACACAGTCGGCCGCGTCGCCGAACGTCAGCGTCTCTACGATGGCAACCAGCCGGGCGATCCGGTCAGGGCCGCACAAGCGGTCCTCCGCCTCGCGCAATTGTCCGACCCACCTTTGCGCCTCGTGCTGGGAAGCGACGCCTATGAACGTGCCGAGAGGATGGATGCAGCACGTATGGCTGAACTGCGGCAATGGCGCTCGCTCAGCTGCTCGACAGACTTCGTTCCTGTTACGAGGGCTGAAACATGACGCTGCCCACCGCGATCGGGATCGCCGCGCTTTGTTGGCGTTTGTCGCGGCGCAAGCCGCCCCACGGCGTGCTTCACAGGCCGTGGCGAGCATCGCCTGATCCGCGGCCGGGTAGATCACAATCTTCCTCAGGGAGACTCCGGAAACGTTCGCCGCCGCCGTGCTCCAGCTGGCACGGGCAACCGAGCAGGCGCGCAAAACGCGAGCCCTCTTGGAGATCGAAAACATGGATATCGCGTTGCACCTCGGAAGGCTGCGATCTGCTGCACTTAATGACACAAAAGAACTGGAACGAAGATTCAAGAATCGCTATCGTCCGCGCTTCAGATGCGGTCGGAATCGGCGGGTGCGAGTCTAGCTGGAGCACGGCCGAAGCGCGTTCGCGCTGTAGCGATCGTTCCGCGTTTCGCTGAACGAGCCGGCTGTGGCGGAAACGGCGGTGAAGACTACGATGAGAAAGCGGTGAAGTTGTGGCGAATGGCAACGGCATGATTCAGGGGGAACGCACGGTCTTTGGGCCATTCTGCCTGTCGCCCGCCGAACGGCTGCTGACCAGAGATGGGGAGCCGGTGGAAATCGGGGGGCGCTCCTTCGACCTTCTCGTGGCACTCACGGAGCAGCCTGGACAGGTCTTGTCGAAGCGCGAGCTTCTGCAACGAGTGTGGGCTGATGTCGTCGTCGAGGATGGCAGTCTTCGGTTTCACATGGCCGGTCTTCGCAAGCTGCTGGGCGATGGCGCGGACGGCGCGCGATATATCGCTACGCAAGTTGGCGTCGGCTATGCCTTTGTCGCGCCGCTCGAGAAGCTGGGGCCGGCGGGTGACCCGGTGTCGTCGATCGTGTCGGGGATCAATGATATCAGTTCGTGGTCGAGTGCAAGCGCGCCCAATCTGCCGCCTCGCATACCGCGGCTGATTGGCCGCGAACGGGACGTCGAGCTCCTGATCGATCGCGTATCCGATACGCCTCTCTTTACGATCGTCGGTCCTGCCGGCGTTGGCAAAACCTCACTTGCCGTCGAGATCGGCCACGAGCTCGTCGCGGAGTTCCACGATCAAGTCGCATTCGTCGACTTCGGCATGCTCGAAAACCCGGCTGTGGTGCAGCCGATGATCGCCGGCGCGATGGGAATATCGGTGCAAAGTGAGGACCCCTTGGCGGTCATCCTCGGGCATATCCGCGACAAAAGGTTCCTGCTCATCCTGGACAATTGCGAGCATGTCATTGCCCCGACGGCCGACATCGTGGAGCGCATCCTCGATGAAGCTCCCAATGCCCGCGTCCTTGCCACCTCTCGCGAGCCGCTGCGTGTTCGTGGAGAACATGTCCATCGTCTCGACGCGCTAAGCTATCCCGATAATCCTGCTGGCAAGTCGCTTGAGGAACTGCTGGCGTATTCGTCCGTGCAGCTCTTTTGCGAGCGCGCCGCCGCTGCGGACAGCTCGCTTGAAGTCAACGAAGAGTCCGCGCGCATCATTGCGAGCATGTGCAAGCGTCTGGATGGAATGGCGCTGCCCATCGAGCTTGCAGCGGTTCGGGTGGCGACGCACGGGCTGTCAGCCACAGCGCGGCAACTTGGCGAACGCTTCAGTCTTGGATGGCCGGGAAGACGGACAGCCCAGCCCCGCCAGCAGACTCTTCAAGCCACGCTCGACTGGAGCTACGATCTCCTGTCCGACGTCGAACAGGCGGTTCTCGAGCGCCTTGCCATCTTTGTCGGGCCGTTCTCGATCGACGCCGCCCTGGAGGTGGCTGCTGACTCCGAAATTGGATCGGACAAGGTCGCTGTCGCGCTCGACGAACTCACCTCCAAATCACTGATCGCGACAACGCGCGCGCGTGGCGGCGGTACCTATCGGCTGCTGGAAATGACCAGGGCCTATGCAAGAGAGAGGCTGCGCAAGCGCGGGCCGGAGCATTACGATGCAGCGGCACGGCGCCATGCGAGCTTCTTCCTGAGCGAGCTAGAGGCAGCTGCGGAACTGGACGACGACGTCCTTCACGACGCAAGGCCACTGCGCCAGCAACTGGGCAATATTCGCAGTGCTCTCGAATGGAGCTTCGGTCATGATGGCGATCTGAAACTCGCGGTTCGCCTGGCTGCCGCGAGTTCGCCGGTCTTTCTGAACCTTTCGCACCTGATCGAATGCCGGACCTGGTGCGCCCGTGCGCTCACCGAGCTTGATGAAGCGCAGCACGGCGGATCGATCGAACTTGAGTTGCAGGGCGCGCTTGGGATCTCGCTGATGTTCACGCGCGGCAACAGCGCTGCTGCCGGCAGCGCGTTGACGCGTGCGCTCGACGTCGCCACCGCGGTTGATGATCGCTGGACGCAGCTTTGCATGCTCGGCCGTCTCCACATTTTTCACGAGCGTATCGGCGAGTATGACGTCGCCACCTCCTATGCCCAGCGCGCGGTCGAGGTCGCTGAGGTTCTCGCCGAGCCGGAAGCATTAGGGATCGCCTATTCGTTGGCTGGCATCTCCCATCATCTCGAAGGGAATCTGGATCGTGCGCGCCGCGAACTGGAGCTGTCCCTTCAGAACAGCCCGCCCTCCGATCGGGCGCGCACCGTTCGCTACGGGTTCGACCATCGTAACCGGTCTGCGATAGCCCTCGCTCGCACCTTGTGGCTGTCCGGACATGCCGAACGTGCCGGCCAGGTCGCGCGTGATGCGGTTCGCGAGGCGGCGCAGCTTGAGCACCCCGTAACCTTGTGCATCGCCCTCATTTGGGCGCTCTCGGTCTATACTTGGATGGGTGACCTGGACGCAGCCGAAGAGGCATTGGATGCGTTCAAAACCTGCGCGGAAGTGAATGCGCTCGGGCCTTATGTGGCCGCAGCCGGCGGTTTCCGCGGTGAGTTGGCCATCCTTCGCGGAGACCCGAGCACCGCGCTTGGAGCATTGGAGGAAAGCTTGTCGCGCTTGCGGGCCGCTCGCTACGAATTGCTGACAACCACCTTCTCGCTGTCCCTCACCCGCGGTTTGATGCTCGGCGATCGGTTCCGGGAAGCGCACGACTTGGTGGATGCGACGATCGCGCGATGCGAGGCGAATGGAGAGCGTTTCACGAGCCCTGACCTTTTGCGTGCAAAAGCAGAGATCCAGCGCAGGGAAGGCAATGTCGAAGCGAGCGAAGGAACCTTGGAGGACGCTTTGCTCCTCGCCCGTGAGCAAGGCGCCAAGGCTTGGGAGTTGCGGGCGGCCGTGGATTTGGCCGATTTGCAGGCATCAGCCGGACGTCGTGACGATGCGCGGACGATTCTCGAGACTGCCAGCGCAGGGTTTCGGCAGGCCGGGCATAACTCGGACCTGGCAAGGGCTGAGCGACTGTTGACCGCTCTGGCCGCCTGACCTCGCGAACATCTCAGGGAGCTTGCAGGTCGCCGGCGCTATCCGTCAGGCGTCAGCGTCTGCCAGGCGGTGTATCGCTCTGGCCAATTCTTCGGGCGCGACAGGAATGACGAGTGCTAGCGAAATGATCTGGTCGCACGGCAGCAACGCATGCATCGCTGCAGATCGATCGCGAGGGTCGGCGCCCATTCCGGTCAAATTGACGGGGTGGACCACGTGGCCGCGTTGCTCCAGGTGCGGGGGCAATGCCTCCCAGCACCATCCGCCGTACCGGGATCCGTGGACCAGAACGATGTGCGATGTGTGCGGCCTCCATTTTGGGTGGAAGTTTGTGAAAGGGGGCACGAGCGGTCAACGGAGTCTCCCGGAAATCCCGTTGCAACGGAACCACATGGTCGTGTTAGAACCAGCTCGACCGTGCGGCCGACTGCGCATCCTTCTGCGCCTTCGCTACCCTCGAGCTGCGAGCCATGAATACAGGATCGGCATCTGTGCCCTGCGAACCCGAATCCGACCTTGGATGAGGGCTTCGGAAGTGGCGCAGGCATCTTTCACCTCGCTCGCTTGCTCGCCGAGGCAATAGGCCTGGACGGCGCTAAGCGTTTCCTGATCGTGGCCGCCGCTTGCGAGGTCGGCGAGGAATGTCGGCGCTGAAAAGGAGTCGAGGCGCTGAAGGATGGTCTGGCGATGCGCGATGGCGAAACGGAGCGCCTCGAGGGGGTGAAGTACAGAGACGGCCTCAATGATGCGCGGTCCGGTCGTTTCTCCGGGTGCATCGGTGATTGAGAGCTCGAGCGCTCGAGTGGCGAGCGCGTCATCGTGAGTTCGACCCAGCATCTCAAATAGGGATGCGCGAATTTGGGGAGATGTCTCCTCGAGCGCCATCGTACGGATGCGCTCCCATTCTGCCGGCGTCGCGTTGCGGCTTACCGCAGTCAGGATGGGAAGGCTCGGCATGGGGCCATTCGTCCGCGCAAATTCGCGGCGGGCCTCCTCGATCACAGCGGGTACGCCCGCGCCACCGAGAGTCGCAATCAAGTGGTCACGAAGGTTTGCATCCTCGGCCGATTCTCCTGGCCGAGCGGCCCAGCCAAGCCGACTCAGTCGGGGAAGAAATGCGGTTTCGGCAAAGTCGCGTAGCCGCAGCCTGCCTTGATCGTCTCCTTCCGCGTAACCGTTGAGTTTATCCCAGCGTGAGAGTGCATCACTGACGGTCGTGGCGGATGAATTGGGGCCGAGATTGGCAATCAATTCGAACATGGCGGCGGGCGTTGCCGTGCCGGCCAGACCAAGTGCCGCGGTATCGCTGAGGAGTGCCAGCTGATCGATTTCATCCAACTTTGGGAAAATCTTCGAAAGATCGCTGAGCATTGGTGGTGAATAGTCGGTGCGGAAGTAGCTTTTCTGCCCGGCATTCACGATGATCGGGCCGCAGCCTGAAATGGAAACCTGTGCGGCGCGGTCGAGAACTACCAATTGGGGCGTAACACCGGGATGACCGAGAAACACGGGCAAATGCCAGCCCGGGCCCGGATCGTTGCGACCGTCATTGTGGAAGCGTTTCTCGGTCAGGCTCACAAGCATGCGTCCGTTGCTGCAAACTGCTGACGCCTCCACCATAGGCAAGCCGGCCATACGCGTAATGTCGTGCGCGATTGCGTCCACCGGGCGCCCGGACGCGGCACGCATCGAGGCCCATAGATCCGCGCTCGTCGCGTTTCCGTAAGCATGACGGGCGACATAGGTGCGCAATCCAGCCTGCCAGGCTTGCGGACCAACATAGGCTTCGAGCATCCGGATCGCGGCTTCACCCTTGAAATAGGTGATGAAATCGAAGGATTGCAGTGCTTCCGCAGCGTCCTTGACCGGCTGCACGACAGGATGACTGGTGTCGAGCGCATCGGCGTCCATTGCGAGATCGCGTCCGCGCATAAAGGCCAGAGCCGCGCTCCATTCCGGATGGAACCGACGCCCTGCCTCCTGCTCCATCCAGGATGCGAAGCCTTCATTGAGCCAAAGGTCGTCCCACCAGCGCATCGTCACGAGGTCACCGAACCACTGGTGCGCCATCTCGTGCGCCACGGTCGTGAAAACGCGTTGTCGCTGCCGTTCGCTCGCCGCTCGGGGATCGATCAGGAAGTCTTGCTCGAACGAGAATATGGCGCCCCAGTTCTCCATCGCGCCATAAGTGAGACTCTCACCGGGACCTGCGACATTGTCGAGCTTTGGCAGTGGGAAGCGGTAGGCGAAATAAGCGTTGAACCAGGGGAGCAGCTTTGCCGCCGAGTCGAGCGCAAAGTCTGCTTGTGGGGCAACCCCGCGACGTGTGACGGTGCCGAGTTCGACTCCGCCGGCCACCCGTACACGTCGCTCGAAATCGCCGACTGCAAGGAAGAGAAGGTAGGTCGACATCTTCCGGGTTGGCGCGAAGGTCACCCGGTGGAGCGCATCGTCAAGCGTCCGATCGCTTGTCACTGGCGTGTTGCTGATTGCGGTTGAGCCGGATGGAACCACCGTTGACAGCGTGAAGGTCGCCTTGAAGGAAGGCTCGTCCCACGACGGCATGAGCCGGCGGGCGTCGGCTGGCTCGAGTTGCGTGAACAAATAGCGTTTGCCCTGCTCATCGAGGGCAAAAAGGCCGCTCCCATTTTGCTGGATGCTACCATGATAGGCAAACAGGAGGCGGTAGCGGCCGGGCTTGATTGCAGATTGCAGAGCCAGGTGCATTGTCTGGTCGCGCTCATCGAAGCGCGACTGGATATTGCCCAGATCCAATCCTGACTGCGTTCTCAAGCTGACCTGTCGTATGTCGAGCCGGAATGCGTTGAGCACGATTTCCTTGGTTGCCGCACGAACCAGAATGTCGATCTTCTCATCCCCTGAGAATGTGAGACCCTTCAAGTCCGGCTTGAGGACGAGGTCATAATGTAGGGGCGTTACGGTTTGCGGCAGTGGCGCCGCCGTTGCAGTGAGAGGCGAGAGCGTCGCGATCGAAACCGTCGCGGATATAGACCATATGCGCCCAAGGTGGACCTTGAGCGAGAGAACCTTGCCAAACAACCGGGCTACCTCATAAAAACAGCAATTACTTTTCGTAAAACAGAAAGTTTCGGATGATTCAACAGCGTTCTCACGTCGTCATGCGATATGCCGGCAGGCTGCGCACCGCCTTGGTCCTGGTGCTGATCGGCACGGCCGCGACTGAAATTTGGGCACTGTGCAGGGAACTGACGGCGCTTGGTGCGCCTGTGGGGGCCGGCGATGGAAGTGCGACCTCCAGACGGCTGACTTTGGGATGTGACTTGCTGTCGGGAGTCGCGGTCTCCGTGGGCCTCTTTTATCTTATACGGGCGACAGGGACGCTTTCGCGAGCGGGGCGAATGATTCCCGCCGCAACCGAGAATCTGAAAGGATTCGCTTATTGCGTGCTCATCGCGGCGGCCTCCACCAGCATTCTGCCGCTCGTGGTGGTGCTCTTGGTGCGAGCGTCCGAGAAAACGGGTGACTTTCAAGCGCGTGTAGACGGTTCAGATCTGCTCCTGCTGCTGGTCGCCGGGGTGCTGGTTCCGATCACCCGCCTGCTGGCCTCAGCAAACCTGGCCCAAGAAGAACTCGACCAGATTGTCTAGGAGGCTCGCGTGATCATTGTCCGCCTCGATGTCATGCTCGCGCTCCGGAAGAAGCGTGCAAGGGATCTGGCCGAGTATGTCGGCATCACCGAGTCCAATCTGTCTCTGTTGAAGTCGGGCAAGGTGAAGGGAGTTCGCTTCGGTACGCTCGACCGCATCTGTCGCTTCCTGGAATGTCAGCCCGGCGAAATACTGGTTTGGGAAGATGTGGAGTCCGAGGATTGACGCGCGAAGCTGGTGTTTGAATCTACGCATCATTTCAGCGGCAACACAGGCAATCGCGCCTGAAACGCTACCGACACGGCGGTCGTCCCAACTGCTCGGCCAACGTATCGAGCGAGGTAACCGCCAGATGGACAGCGTCATAAGACGGAAAGAGGATGAAGACGGTGTGCTCGCCGCGCCCGATCGCGGCACCGCGCCGCCGGCCCAGTCAGAACCGCTCCCGATGATGGCCGCTTACATCCCGATGATGACCGCTGGCGCGCTTGCGGCGGCGGGAAGGCTGGGCGTCTTCAAGGCGTTGGCCGATGGCCCGCTGGACGTGCAGTCGTTGGCAGAGGCTGCGGGGTCCAGCGCGGCCGGCATGGAGCGGCTGACGGATTTCTTGGTCGCAAGCGGACATCTGAGGCGTCATGGTCGAATGATCGCGAACACATCGGAAATGATCCGATGGTTCACGCATCGCGGAATCGTCGATTACAGCGCGGGGCTCGATTGGACAGCGGATGCCTGGAGCGTAATGGACGACCTGTCGGATGCCGTTAGGCAAGGCGGCCCGAAGCAACTTCTCTGGGACCGGATGGCGGAGCGCCCCGAACTCGGCGATCGGTTTTCGCGGTACATGCACGCCTTCGCAAAGCACCTTGCTCCCGACCTCGTGGATTTGAGCGAACTGCCGGCGCGCCCGTTGCGGCTTCTCGATCTGGGAGGCTCCCATGGCACGCACTCCATGGCCTTTTGTCGACGATTTCCAGAACTCCAGGCAGTGATCGTGGATCTGGAAACGGCACTTGCCGACACAAGCGCGCGCATAACGTACGAAGGTTTCGCGGACCGTATCAGCGTCCGTAACGGCGATATTAGAGAGTGTGACTGGGGAGAAGGCTACGACCTGGCGCTCTACCTGTCGGTCGCCCACAATATGAGCATCGACGAGAACCGAAGGATTTTTCGCCGCCTGGGAAGTGTTTTACGCCCCGGTGGTGTCCTGATCATTCACGACTATCCCCGGGAGACGACACCGGCGCTGTTCGAAGCGGCGTTCCGGCTCACCTTGCTGGTCGAGACGGGCACGCAGACGCTCACCTGCGTCGAGTTTTCAGACTTGCTGGAAGATGCTGGCTTCTCGTCAAATAGCCTGCACGTCTTGTCGCCGGCAGAAAAGGGATCCCTGATCGTGGCGCGGCGCTAAGTTGAGCTTCTGGTCAGAATGATACGGCGGGTGGCAGATATGGCATCGAGGAATGCCTCGTCATGGCTGACGACGACTAAGGCACCGTCGAACGCTGACAGGCCGGCTTCAACTGCCTCGACCGATTCGAGGTCGAGATGGTTTGTCGGTTCATCGAGTATCAGGAGTTCGGGCGGCTTCGGGCTGCCGAGGATGCAGGCAAGGCCGGCCCTCAGAATTTGTCCTCCGCTGAGCGACCCGACCGATTGCAGGGCCGCGTCGGCCTTGAATTTGAACTTCGCCAGCGCGGATCTGCAGGCAAGTTCATCCGTGGCGGGATTGAGCGCCCGGAAATTCTCGGCGATCGACAAGGCGGGATCAAGAATGCCTGCGGTCTGGTCCAACATCGCGAAGGAAGCGGTCCGGGTGAGTGCGCCTGTCAGCGGCTGCATCCGGCCGGCGATAAGGTCGAGCAAGGTCGTCTTCCCGACGCCGTTGGACCCGACGATTGCGATCCGCTCGGGGCCGGTGACGGTCAGGGAAAAGTCGCGGAATATGGGTGGGGAGCCGCCATAGCCCGCACTGACGTGATGCATGCTCAGGACGATCTTGTTGGCGAGCAGACCGGTAGGGGCGAGGCTCACGACCATCGTCTCGATCAGCTCGATCTGTTGCTTCGCCGCGATCGTCGCGGCGGTCGCCTCCTGCCGCAGCCGTTCAGCGAGCCGGGCATTCTCTCCACCACTATTCTCGGCTCGTTCCTTGCGGGCACCAGCGAGAATTCGTGGCATGTCGCCACGGGCACCTTTTCTGCTGCCGGTCGCGTCGCGGCGTTGCTTGCGCTCGACGGCGACCTGCGACTTGCGCTTGATCTCGTCCAGCTGTCGTCCGGCGGATTCGAGATCGCGCTGGGCAGCCGCTAGCTCGACAGCCTTGCGTTCGCGATAGTGGGACCAGTTTCCCCCGTAGCGGGTTGCGCCGAGCGTCGTCATCTCGACGATAGCATCCATCGTCTCAAGCAGCTCGCGGTCATGGCTGACGATGATCGCGCCCCCACGCCATGCGCCGAGGAGCTCGATCAGAGCACGCTTTCCTTCACGATCGAGATTGTTGGAGGGCTCGTCGAGCAGCAGGAAATCAGGCTCTTCGAGCAGCACGCCGGCCATTGCCGCGCGTGTGCGCTGACCACCGGAAAGAACGGCCAGGAGGGTGTCAGGCGTGGCATCAAGGCCGACATGGGCGAATGCCTGCGCAATGCGCGACTCCAGCGTCCAGTCCGCCTCGGCCAGTTCGTCTATCGTGGCCAGACCCTCCTCTGCCTTGCGGAGGAGGGCGAGATCGCCGGAGAGACCGAAGAGCCCGGCAATGGTCTCATCAGGCGCGACCTGCACGATTTGCCGCAACATGCAGACTTTTCCCCGCACGGCGATCGTGCCCGTGCTGGACTCTCGTTCGCCGGAAAGCAGCTTGAGCAGGCTCGTCTTGCCGACACCATTGCGGCCGACAATGCCGACACGCTCTTCATTGAAGCTGAGATTGAGATTGGAGAAGACCGGCTGGCCTTTCGGAGTCGACCAGCCAAGGTCGAACGTCGTAATCGAAGCGGACATAGATATAGATTTCCCTGCGGCAAAACGGATCGCATTGCTGTCAGGTTGAGATCACATAGGTTGGTCGGCCTCTTAGCTGGTCGGATCGACTTAGGGGTTCGAACACAAGCTCACAAGCCGAAACCGTCCGGCCTGATCACGCGGGCAGCATGGGATTGTTGGAGGGCAATCCGAAGCGAACCCGTCCAAATGCCTCAAACGCCGTCGTCAGGTTCAGGGCGGCATGGGCGGTCAGGGCCCGCAAGTCGCGCCAGGCATGGTTGATTGGGTTTGAGGTTCGAATGAAGCTGCCCCCCGATGCCGAGGCAAGCAGATCGGTCGCTTCCCATGCCAGGTGGCTCGCGAAGCTGGCGTCTCGCCAAATTCTGGCGCGTTGTTCAACAGTTAGATGTTGGCCCTTGGCTGCGGCTGCTTCCAGTTCTGCCATCGAGCGCCGCGTTATCGTTTCGGCCGCATCGATCTTTGCTGCCGCTTCAGCGACCTGGAGGTGGGTAACAGCCGCAGCGCTCTGATCTATGTAGACCGTCAGCTTGATGCGGCGGTTCGGAGCCTGCTGGAGGAATTTGTTGAGGGCGCCGCGCGCTATGGCGATCGCGGGTGCGGCGAAGCGCACAACGACAGCCGGTGCAACCGCCATGCTGTAGAGTGGCGCGCCGCTGGCGCGATCCTCGGGGAACTGGTCCTTCAGTAGGTTATTGTAGGACGCCAGGCGCTCGCTTGGCACAAAGAGGTCTTTTGCCACGGTCGTGCAACTGCCGGAGCCGCGAAGGCCGCTCGTGTCCCAATCATCGACGATCGTTAGCTGCTCGGTGGGGACAAGGCCGATCAGCAGATCGACCGGCTCCCCATGGGCGCCGAAGGTTGGAATGCCGATAACGTTCCACCCGGCGTGATGAATGCCGCTGTTGAAGCTCCACTGCGCTTCATGGATCAGCATGCCGCCATCCACCTGCTCGGCGGACAATTTGGACGGCGTCATCACGGCCCCCGTCGACGGGTTGGCGCTCCCGTAGAGCTGACGGCTGGCGGCTGCGGAAAAGAAGCCAGCAGCCATCCAGCTACCGGCCGCGAGAACCGCATAGGTCCAGGCCACCGAACCATCGGCCTGACCGAGCTCCTGAACAATGTCGAAGAGTATATCGAGAGTGACCTCGGATCCGCCATGTTGCGCTGGAATGAGCGCTGCCAGCAGACCGGCATCCTTCAGGTCGGCGATAGTGTCGTCGGGCAGGCGCCGGATTTCGTCGCCGAGCGCGATGCGCTGCTCGAGGCGAGGCCGCAGCGCTGCAGCGGCGGTGACCGATGGGTGCTTCTGGTCGGAATGGGCGCTTTGCAAGGACATGTTTCGAAATCCGTTTCAATCGATCTCGAAGTCACCCTAGCCCCAGGCTGTGCCAGCACCGCCGCAGGAATGGTTTCATTGGTAAGATACGGAAAAATTTCGGTATCGGAGGCAAATTGGACGGCTTGGAGTGGCAGTCCCGGCGGTCGGGCGAGATCCGACCGCCAGGACAGCTTCACTTCGCCGGCTGATATTGCGCGGCGGTTTCGATCAGCCGCGCGACGACGTCCGGATGGGAGACCATGACGACGTGTGACCCGCCCTTGATCACGATGGACTGCTTCATCCGCGCCCGCTGCGCCATAAAGGCGAGCGCCTTGGGTGGAATATTCTTGTCCTGATCGCCGTAGACCGAAAAGGACGCGATGTGTTTCCACGCCGGCGCGGTCGTGGGCTCATTGAGAGCCGCCGCCGTGATGGGCCGCTGATCAGCCGCCATCAGCCGCGCTTCTGCCGGTGCGACGTCGGCAGCGAACTGCGCCGGGAACCTGGCCGGGATAATGTACAGATCCTTGCCACCGCCGGTTAGCGGCACTGGCGGGTAGAGCGTCGCCGCCAACGTGCTCCCGGGGAATTTGGCACTGAGGCCGGCAGCAGTCTCCCCGACCTCGGGGGCAAATGCACTGACATAGACCAGAGCCTTCACGTTACGCTGTCCCTCGGCAGCTTCGCTGATTACCGAACCGCCATAGGAATGGCCGACCAGCACGACCGGTGCCTTCAGTGCCGCGACAACATTCGCCACATAGTTTGCGTCGCTCCGCACACCACGCAGCGGATTGGCGACCGAGATGACATAATAGCCATCGCGCTGCAGAATCGTAACGACCTTGTTCCAGCTGGAGGTGTCCGCAAAGGCTCCGTGCACGAGGACGATCGCCGGCTTTCTCGCCGGAACCTTTTGCGGCGCAGCTCCGACCGGGCCCGCAGTCAGGCCCGTCAGCGCGAGGGTGGCGGCCAGTATCACACGTTTCATGGCTGTTGTTCCTTCCTGTTGGATTGTGTCGATCAGGGAGCTCGCGGTTCTCGCGCCCCCGGCACCCCATCGTTGAAAGAAGTGCGTGAGCCACAGTGATGCCGGGCGGGTGCGCTTGCGAGTTATCGGCTGCCGTCGCGTATTAGGTCTTGTTAGGGCGCTGAGCGCCCAGCTGTCCGGGCTGGCGAAGTGGCGATGCTGTTCCAATGGAGCAGGTAGGCATCAGGCAGCATCGTGAGGTCGAACAATGGTCGAGACCGCGAACCTGTAGGCGATACTTCTGACCGAGAGCGTGTGGACATATCACGCGTCAGCTAACAGGCAAGATGCATCACTCACACCGGCCAGCGACAACGCGCTGGTACAGGCGCCCGTACCGGGCAAGGGCGTCGGACAAGACGACCAGACGGCGGCGCAGCACTGGAAGCCATTGATCTTGTAGCCTTTGAACTTCTTGAGCTTCTCGCGGTCGGCCTTGGGCAGGCGGCTGATGCCGTGACGCTGCAGACAGGGGTGTAGAGACGAACGCGTCAACTGCGGGATCACATCCTTCAGCGCGGTGAAGACGTCATCCAGTGGCAGCCGGGCCTGCACGCGCAGCGCCACGATGGCGGCTTCTTCCATCGGCGAGAGCACCGTGCTGCGGCGTTCCTTCGGCCCCATCGGCATATCTTTCACAGACCGTCGATGCCGCCACTTCACGACTGTTTTCTCGTTGATCCCGTACCGCTTCGCGCGGCTCGCGACCGAAGCTTGCGATCGCTGTAGCTCGCCTCGAATGGCGTGCGTGGTCTTGGCGCTGCCGTGAAGAATCTGGCCCATAGTTTCCTCCGCTGCGATGGCGATAAATCTACACCATCACATGCTGGGGCCAAACACCTAGGGTGCCGGCGTCTTCTGTGTCGCGGGGCCGTGCCCAGCTACCGGGTAGCGCGAATTTTATGTGCATCGCCGGGATATCGGACAGAGTTGACAGTCAGTTTTGCGCTTTTATTTTCGCGCCGAATGGCAAAGCGTGAGGTCAGCATCCACGAAAAGACAAACTGTCGTAGGCGGTCCTGGCCCTTACATTTGCGCTGCTGCCCAGGCTTCGGCGTCGACCAATTCCATGATCCGCACGAAGCGCAGATCGCGGACCGGTCCGGGCGTTGAGAGCGCCTGCGCGAGCTTGGCTTCGTCGATTAGACCGAATTCGACCAGGCGGCCGCCGAGCAGCATGTCACGGATAGCCTGCCGCTGCCGGTCGAAGATCGTCGCGACGAAGCCGGTGGGCGTGCCTTTCGACCGGCGCGCAATGATTTCTTGGGGGAGATCGGGCGCGAAGGCGCGGCGCGCGGTTGCCCGATCCTGTCCCGGCGCGAGCCAATGCCAGCTCGGAACGCGCAGGCAAGCGCCAACCATTTCCGGAGACGATCTCCTCGATCACAATCGACCTGAAGCGACAGGACGTGATCATACGCGAAGACCCCCGCGTGCTTGTCCGCAAGGCAGACGTCTTCGGGATGGCCCCGAGGTCGCGGCAACGATCAATCGAGGCGCAACGTCGTGTGGCAAACGGCGACGAGGAGGCCAAAGTGCTCGTCAAAATATGATGAACTCGTTGGGGATCACATAGTCAGAGCCACTCTCGCGAATTGAAGGGTTGCGTAGGGACGGCTTACTCACGAGAATCCGCTGATGAAGAACGGCATCGATCATCTGCCACCAGTCCACCAGGGCGAGCTGGACCGGGTAACGCAATTGCTCATGGGCGAGTTCGCCGAAGCGACCGCGCGCGCGAACCAGCCGTGGAAGAAGAATGGCCGCATCCTCAAGGTCATCCTGTTCGGCAGTTATGCGCGGGACGATTGGGTTGATGAGCCCGAGAATGGATACCAGTCAGATTTCGACCTGCTGGTTATCGTCAGTCACCCAGATCTCACGGATATCGCCGATTACTGGTACGTTGCCGAGGATAAAATCCTGCGCGACACCGCGATCGGGCGACCCGTGAATATCATCGTGCACACGCTAGAGGAGGTGAATCAGGCGCTGAGCCGGGGCGAGTATTTCTGGGTCGATATCGTCCGAGAAGGCATTGTTCTCTACGAACTGCCCGGCAGTGCGCTCGCCACACCGCAGCCGCTGACGGCAGCTGACGCGTTTGAAATGGCATCAAAATACTTCGAGGAGAAGCTGGGCGATATCGACGTCTGGCTTGAAACTGCATCGGCACAACAGGTCCGTACCGATGACCCAATTCGATATCGACGGCATGCGGCTTTCAACCTGCATCAAGCAACTGAAACGGCCTACGCCTGCTTCCTTCTCGTCCGCACCCTCTATTTCCCCCGTTCCCACAACATCAAATTCCTGCGATCGCTGGCCGAGGACAGCGAGCCGCGGTTGATCGAGGCCTGGCCGCGCGCGGCTCGGATCGACCGCCGTCGGTTCGAACTGCTGAAGCGCGCCTACGTTGAAGCGCGATATTCGGCGAGCTACGAGATCGGCAACGACGACCTCGACGCGCTATCGCATTCGGTCCGCGCCCTTCGCGACATCGTCGAGACCGTTTCGCGCGAACGTATCGAAACGCTCCGGACCGACGCCGGCCTCTAACCGGTGGACGACGCCTGCCGGATAGCTTGCGGTTCCGGCGTCTGACCGGAACGGACCGAGGCGAGCCCATCTGCGCCCATCAGCGCCGTTTCGTTTTTCGAGCCCGTCACCGAGTCTGAATCCGCCCGAGCCGGTCCTGTCCGGCGGGCGGGAGCCTCGACGTGACACCCACCAAATTGCTCATCGGCCAGATCCTCGTCGTCTTCGTGATCGTGATCGCGGGGGTCTGGGCGGCGACGCAATGGGCAGCGGCGATGCTCGCATATCAACCCGAACTCGGCCTGCCCTGGTTCCGGCTCGGCAATGTGCCGATCTACCGTCCCTGGGCGCTATTCGGCTGGTGGTATCACTATGACGCCTATGCCCCCATCGTCTTCGACAGGGCGGGCATGCTCGCCGGCGCCAGCGGTTTCGTCGGCTGCGCGGCGGCGATCTTCGGCTCGCTGTGGCGCGCGCGCCAGTCGAGCAACGTTACCACCTATGGTTCGGCGCGTTGGGCGAGCCCCCGCGAGATCGAGAGCGCCGGGCTGCATCGTGACGCCGGCGTCATGCTCGGCACGCTCGCTGGCCGCTATCTGCGCCATGACGGCCCCGAGCACATCATGGCGTTCGCGCCAACGCGGTCGGGCAAGGGCGTGGGCCTCGTCGTCCCGACCTTGCTGTCCTGGACCGGTTCGACAGTCGTCCATGATATCAAGGGCGAGAACTGGACGCTGACCGCCGGATGGCGCGCGCGATTCTCGCACTGCCTGCTGTTCAATCCCACCGACGCCGCATCGGCGCACTACAACCCGCTGCTCGAAGTCCGGCGCGGCATCAACGAGGTGCGCGACGTCCAGAACATCGCCGATATCCTCGTTGATCCCGAAGGCGCGCTTGAACGCCGCAACCATTGGGAGAAAACCAGTCATTCGCTGCTGGTCGGCGCGATCGTCCACATCCTCTACGCCGAGGAGGAGAAGACGCTCGCTCGGGTCGCGACCTTTCTGTCCGATCCGCAGCGCAGCTTCGTCGCCACGCTCCGGCGGATGATGACCACCAATCATCTCGGCGACGACAAGAACCCCAGGGTCCATCCCGTCGTCGCGTCCGCCGCGCGCGAACTGCTCAACAAGAGCGAGAACGAGCGTTCGGGCGTGCTGTCGACCGCCATGTCGTTCCTCGGCCTTTATCGCGACCCGACCGTCGCCGAGGTCACCTCGCGCTGCGACTGGCGGATCGCCGACCTGATCGAGGCCGACCGGCCGCTGTCGCTCTATCTCGTCATCCCGCCATCGGACATCAGCCGCACCAAACCGCTTATCCGGCTCGTGCTCAACCAGATCGGCCGCAGGCTGACGGAGCGGCTCGACCAGCCCGGCACATCCTCGCGCCGGCACCAGCTCCTGATGATGCTCGACGAGTTTCCAGCATTGGGGCGTCTCGATTTTTTCGAGACCAGCCTCGCCTTCATGGCCGGCTACGGCATCCGCGCCTTCCTGATCGCGCAGAGCCTCAACCAGATCGAAAAAGCTTACGGCGAGCACAACGCCATCCTCGACAATTGCCATGTCCGCGTTGCCTTCGCGACCAATGACGAGCGGACCGCGAAGCGCATTTCCGATGCGCTGGGCACTGCGACCGAGCAGCGCGCGATGCGCAACTATGCCGGGCACCGGCTCGCGCCCTGGCTCGCGCACGTCATGGTCAGCCGCCAGGAGACCGCCCGCCAGCTCCTGACGCCGGGCGAGGTGATGCAGCTTTCGCCTGACGAGGAGCTTGTGCTCGTATCCGGGCTCGCGCCGATCCGCGCGCGCAAACTGCGCTATTTCCGCGATCGCAACTTCGCCGAGCGCGTGGCGGCCGCACCCAAACTGGCGTCGGGCCAATATGCCGATCGGCCGAAGTCGCGCGCCGACGACTGGTCCAACCAGGTGCGCGGCACCGACGCCCAGCTGCACCAGGCCGAGGACGCTGCAGGCGGCGAGGACGATGGCGGCATGCAGCAGCAGCGCCATCCCGGCCTTCCCGAACAAGTCTCCAAGGTAACCGACGCCGCCGAAACGCGCGATCCTCAGATCGTCCCGGACGACGATGACGTCGCCGCCGACAAGCGCGCCATGGACCAGGCGCAAGGGCAGAGTGCCGTCGTCCGGGGTCATGCCATGAACGAGGGCGCGAAGCGCGACCTCATACCGGATTTCTGAGGCAGCGATGAAGATCCGCCAGAACCTGTATATCGACCGCGAACTCAGCGATGCGCTCGCGGCGCTCGCGGCCGGTCCGCGCGGTAACAAGAGCCACCTCGTCAACGATGCGCTGAAGGACTGGCTGGCGCGCCGGGGGACCAAGGAAATCGACGACCTCCTCAAGGTTCGCCTCGACCGCCTGACACGCGAACTCGCCGGCGCGCGGCGCGACATCGACGTGCTGCTTGAAAGCCTGTCGCTGTTCGTCCGCTACCAGTTGATGGTGACGGCGCCATTGCCCGAAGCCGATGCCGCAGCTCATGCTATCGGTCGCGACCGGTTCGAGGCGTTCGTCTCCCAGGTCGGCCGCCACATCGCCGGCGGTAAGCGCACGCTGGCGCCCGTCGATCCCGCTGGAGGCGCATCGTGACGTCCGCCCAGACCGAAAGCGTCTCGGCGGAACGCCGCCGTGCCATGCTCCGTACCGCGATGGGGCCGGCAATTGCCGCCGCGCTCGCCGACCCGCGGGTGATCGAGATCATGGTCAATCCCGACGGCGCGCTGCGGGTCGATATCCTCGGCGAAGGCCGTGTCGATACCGACGTGAAGCTCGATGCACCCCAGGTCGAGCGGATCATCCGGTTGGTGGCATCCCATGTCCATTCCGAGGTGCACGGCGACAAGCCCATCGTGTCGGCCGAACTGCCGCCGCTCGGCTCCGGCGCTGGCGAGCGGTTCGAGGGAATCCTACCGCCCGTTTCCACCGCCCCGTGCTTTTCTATCCGGAAACCCGCGGCGCGGATCTACACGCTGATGGACTATGTGACCGACGGCATCATGTCGGCGGAGGCCGCGCGCCTGCTCAGCCTGGCAGTCGTCGATCGCCGCAACATCCTCGTCGCGGGCGGGACCAGTTCGGGCAAGACGACGCTTGCCAACGCCCTTCTCGCCGAGATGGCGCATCTCGACGAACGGGTGATCCTGATCGAGGATACCCGCGAGCTGCAATCGCCGGCCCGCGACACGGTCGCGCTCAGGACCCGGGCCGGCGCCGTCACCATGGGCGATCTCGTGCGCTCGACGCTGCGCCTTCGGCCCGATCGCATCATCGTCGGCGAGGTCCGCGGCGGCGAGGCGCTGGACATGCTCAAGGCCTGGAACACCGGCCATCCCGGCGGAATCGCGACTGTCCACGCCAACAGCGCGGCGTCCGCGCTCTACCGGATCGAGCAGCTCATCCAGGAGGCCGTGGTCAACGTGCCGCGCCGGCTGGTCACCGAGGCGATCGACATGATCGTCTTCATCGCCGGGCGCGGCCCCGCGCGACGCCTCGAGACCATCGCCCGCGTCGCCGGGCTCGACCCCGATGGCGGCTACGCCGTCGTCGATCTCACCCCGACCCTGACCCCTGACAATGAAGGAGACTGACATGACCAATTTTCGCATTCCCAACCGCGACCGCTTCTTCGTCACCGGGCTAATGCTCGGCCTGTCGATCACCATGACCAGCCGCGCTTATGCCAGCGGCGCGGGCATGCCCTGGGAGCAGCCGCTCCAGCAGGTGCTGGAGTCGGTCCAGGGACCGGTCGCGAAGATCGTCGCGGTGCTGATCATCATTTCCACGGGGCTGGCGCTCGCGTTTGGCGAGACCGCCGGGGGTTTTCGCAAGCTGATCCAGATCATCTTCGGCCTGTCGATCGCGTTCGCCGCCTCGAGCTTCTTCCTGTCCTTCTTCAGCTTCGGCGGCGGGGCGCTCGTCGCGTGAGCCACATCGAGGGGTTCGAGGCGCCGATCCACGCCAGCCTGGGGCAAGCCATCCTGCTTGGTGGCGCGCCGCGCGGTATCGCGATCGTCAACGGCACGATCGCCGCCGCGGTCGGGCTCGGCCTGCAGCAATGGCTGGTCGGGATTGCGATCTGGGCCATCGGCCACAGCATCGCAGTGTTCGCCGCCCGCCGCGACCCGGACTTTGTGCCAGTGCTGCTCCGCCATCTGCGCCAGAAGGGATATCTGGCATGTTGAGCCTAGCCGAATATCGGTCGCGCGCCGATCGTCTCGCCGACCATCTGCCATGGGCCGCGCTGGTTGCACCGGGCGTTATCCTCAACAAGGACGGCAGCTTCCAGCGCAGCTTCGGCTTTCGCGGTCCTGATCTCGAAAGCGCCACCGAGGCCGAACTGGTGTCGGCCTGCGCGCGAGCCAACAATGTGCTCAAGCGCCTCGGCTCGGGCTGGGCCTTGTTCTTCGAAGCCGAGCGCCGCGAGGCACTCGGCTATCCCGAGAGCGACTTCCCCGATGCCGCGTCCTGGCTGGTCGAGCAGGAGCGGCGTGCCGGGTTCGAGGCAGAGGGCCAGCATTTCGAGAGTATCTATCATGGCACGCTGGTCTGGCTGCCGCCCGCCGACAGCAGCGATGCGGCAGGTCGGACACTGGTCGAGCGGCCCGATGACGCCAAGGGCCGGGACTGGCACGCCAGCCTCGCCGGTTTCATCGCCGAGACCGATCGCGTGCTCGATCTCCTGTCGGGCTTCATGCCCGAGGTGCGGGCTCTGGGCGACGCGGAGACGCTGACCTATCTCCACGGCACCGTTTCCAGCCGTCGTCACCCGGTCGCCGTGCCGGAAACGCCGATCTATCTCGACGCGCTGCTGGCGGACACGCCGCTGGTTGGCGGGCTGGAGCCGATGCTGGGCGCGAGCCATCTGCGCACCCTGACAGTGCTGGGATTCCCGAACCTCAGCCGGCCGGGTATCCTCGACGCGCTCAATCACCAAGATTTCGGCTACCGCTGGGTCACGCGCTTCATCGCGCTCGACAAGACCGACGCAACCAAGGCGCTGACGAGGATCAGGCGGCAATGGTTCAACAAGCGCAAGTCGATCACCGCGCTGCTGCGCGAGGTGATGTACAACCAGCCCGTCCAGCTTCTCGACAGCGATGCCGACAACAAGGTGGTCGATGCCGATCTCGCGCTGCAGGCGCTCGGCGGCGATCATGTGGCTTTCGGCTATCTGACCACGACGATCACGGTGTCGGACGCCGATCGTGCCCGCGCTGAGGATAAGGTCCGCGCGGTCGAGCGGATCGTCAACGGCCTTGGCTTCACCGCCAAGCGCGAAGGCGTCAACGCAATCGAGGCGTGGCTGTCGTCGCTGCCCGGCCAGGCCTACGCCAATGTACGCCAGCCGCTGGTTCACACCCTCAACCTCGCCCATCTCATGCCGTTGTCGTCGGTCTGGGCAGGGCCGACGGAAAACCGGCATCTCGGCGGGCCGCCGCTGCTCTATGCCCAGACCAGCGGATCGACTCCGTTTCGCCTCTCGACCCATGTCGGCGATGTCGGGCACATGCTCGTCGTCGGCCCGACTGGCGCCGGCAAGTCGGTGCTGCTGGCGCTGATCGCGCTGCAGTTCCGGCGCTATGCCGACTCCCAGCTCTATATCTTCGACAAGGGCTATTCGGCGCGCGCGGCAGTGCTGGCGATGGGCGGTGCCCATCATGCCCTCGGGCTCGGCGCGGACAGTGGCGAAACCCTCGCGTTCCAGCCGCTGCGCCGCATCGATGATCAAAGCGAGCGGAGCTGGGCGGCCGAATGGATCGCGGCGCTGCTGGCGCACGAGAAGGTCATGGTCACCCCCGAGGTGAAGGATGCCGTCTGGTCGGCATTGGGCAGTCTCGCATCTGCACCCCCGGAGGAGCGCACGCTGACCGGGCTCGCCATGCTGCTCCAGTCCAATGCGCTGCGCGTCGCGCTCACCGCCTATACGCTCGACGGCCCCTATGGCCGGCTCCTTGACGCGGCGGAACAGCATCTCGCGCTCGCCGACGTTCAATGTTTCGAGACCGAGTCACTGATGGGACAGGTCGGCGTGGTCGCCCCGGTGCTGACCTATCTGTTTCATCGCCTTGAGGAGCGCTTCGACGGCCGACCGACGCTGCTGGTGCTCGACGAGGCTTGGATCTTCCTCGACCATCCGCTCTTCGCCGCGCGCATCCGCGAATGGCTGAAGACGCTGCGCAAAAAGAATGTCGCGGTGCTGTTCGCGACGCAGAGCCTGGCGGACATCGCCGATAGCAGCATCGCGCCCTCCATCATCGAAAGCTGCCCGCAGCGCATATTGCTGCCCAACGACCGCGCCATCGAACCGCAGTCGCGCGCCGCCTATGAGCGGTTCGGCCTCAACGAGCGGCAGATTGAACTGGTCAGCCGCGCCACCCCCAAGCGGCATTATTATCTGCAATCCGCACGCGGCAACCGCCTGTTCGAACTGGGCCTCGGTCCGATTGCCCTTGCCCTGTGCGGCGCCTCCGATCCTGTGACCCAGGCACGCATCGATAGCCTGCTGGCCGAGCACGGCCCCGAGGATTTCGCCGCCCGATTTCTTGAGGGAGCCGGCCTCGATTGGGCCGCCGGCCTCCTCCCCGATTTTCCCGTCCCCCAAGCCAAGGAGTAAAGTGTGATGCGTATCCCAACCCGAAAATATCTGATCGCGACCGCGCTCGGGGCTGGCGCCATCGGTTCGCTCGCAGTCACGCTGATCGTGCCGAGCGCGCCCGCCCACGCGCAGTTCACCGTGTTCGATCCGAGCAATTACAGCCAGAACCTGCTCACCGCCGCGCGAACCCTCCAGCAGGTCAACAACCAGATCCGCTCGCTTCAGAACCAGGCCCAAAGCCTGGTCAACCAGGCGAAGAATCTCACAACGATCGGCTTTCCCGAGATCCAGGCGATCACAAGCACGCTCCAGCAGATCGACCAGTTGATGGGCCAGGCGCAGGGCATCCAGTTCCGCGTCGACGGTCTCGACCAGCAATTCCGCCAGCTCTTTCCCCAGAGCTTCAACCAGTCGCTGACCATGAACGGCCAGGTTGTTGCCGCTCGGACCCGGCTCGACACCGAGATGGCAGCCTACAAACAGACAATGGGCGTGCAGGCGCAGGTCGTCGAGAATGTCCAGGCTGACGCCCAGACCCTGGGTGGCATCGTTTCGCGAAGCCAGGGCGCCGAGGGCGCGCTGCAAGCGCAACAGGCGACCAACCAGTTGCTCGCGCTGACCGCCAAGCAGCAGTTTCAGATCCAGAACCTGATGGCGGCCCAATACCGCGCCGAAGCCACGGAAGCGGCGCGCCGTGCCCAGGCCGAGGCCGAAGGACGCGCCGCCACGACGAAGTTCCTCGGTACCGGCACCGCCTACACGCCCCAGTAGTCGGACGCCGGCTAGGCGGCGGCGGTTTCGCCTCCCGCCGCCGTCGCCGCAGGGGGCGTGATGCTCCCCTTGCGCTCCCCGCGGCACCCCTCTTGATGGAAAAGTGAAGTGAACGACCTGAGCGTCATCGACCGGTTCATGCAGGCCTTCATCCGCTACATCGACAGCGGGTTTGGGCTGCTGGGCGGCGACGTCCACTTCCTGACCGTTACGCTGGTCGGCATCGACATCACGCTGGCCGGTCTGTTCTGGGCGATGGGCGGCGAAGACAATGTCATCGGCCGCTTCATCAAGAAGATCCTCTACATCGGCGCGTTTGCGTTCATCCTGAACAGCTTCTCGACCCTTGCCGACATCATCTTCAAGTCATTCGCACAGGCCGGCCTCACCGCCGGGGGCGGGACCATATCGGCGGACGATCTGCTCAGGCCCGGCCGCGTCGCCTCGACCGGATTCTCGGCCGCGTGGCCGCTGCTCCAGCAGGCGTCGAGCATGATGGGGTTCGTCAGCTTCTTCGAGAATTTCCTGACGATCGCGGTGCTGCTGTTCGCCTGGGTGATCGTCATCCTCGCCTTCTTCATCCTCGCCGTGCAGATGTTCGTGACGATTATCGAGTTCAAATTGACCTCGCTGGCCGGCTTCATCCTCGTGCCCTTCGCGCTCTGGAATCGCACCAGCTTCCTCGCCGAACGCGTGCTCGGCAACGTCGTCTCGTCGGGTATCAAGGTCATGGTGCTCGCCGTGATCGTCGGCATCGGCTCCAATTTCTTCGCCGAGTTCACGACCTCGATGCAGGGGCAGGAACCCGATCTCGGCGCCGCGATGAGCCTGACGCTCGGCGCGCTCTCGCTGTTCGGCCTCGGTATCTTCGGCCCCGGCATCGCCTCGGGCCTCGTGGCTGGCGCGCCGCAATTGGGCGCTGGTGCGGCGGTCGGTACGACCATCGGCGCGGCCGGCGTCGTCGCGCTTGGCGGCGGTGCCGCGATGGGCGCGGCCCGTGCGGTCGGTGGCGCTGCGCTCGGTGCGATTCGGGCCGGCACGACCATGGGTTCGGCGGCTTCAGCCTCCTACCAGCTTGGCCAGACCGCCGCCGGATCGTCGAGTGTCGGCGCCGGTGTCGGCGGCATGGCGCAGGCGGCGGCGGGCGCCGCCCGCCAGAAAGCATCGACAGCGCTGGGATTGGGCGAGGCCGCTGAACGCGGTCGTGACGCCGCCTGGTCCGCGCTCAACGGCGGCGCCAATTCGAATGGATCATCTTCGGGCGGTGCTGCTGACGGCGCTCCGTCCTGGGCACGCTCACTGCGCCGCCAGCAGGACGCCCGTCACCACCGCCATGTCGCCATGCAGACGCTGAAGGAAGGCGATCGCGGCGGCGCCTCCGCCACCCCCGACATCAAGGAAAGGGAAGATTGAGCCATGATCTTCAAGCCCCATGTTCTTTAAGCGCGCCGTCCAGCGCTACGCGCAGACGCCCGAGCCGGAGACGCCCTATCAACGCGCCGGCCAGGTCTGGGATGACCGCATCGGGTCGGCCCGTGTCCAGGCCCGCAACTGGCGGTTGATGGCGTTCGGCATGCTGTCGCTGTCGACCGCCATGTCGGGCGCACTCATCTGGCAGTCGCTGCAGAGCCGGGTCACGCCCTATGTCGTCGAGGTCGATCGCCTGGGCGAGGCCCGGGCAGTGATCGAGGCCGAAACGGGCTATCACCCGACTGATCCCCAGATCGCATGGCATCTGGCGAAGTTCATCGAGAATGTCCGTGGGGTCTCGCTCGATCCGGTGCTGATGCGCCGCGATTGGCTATCGGCCTATGACTTCGCCACGACGCGAGGAAGCCAGTTCCTCGGTGACTATGCGCGGGCCGCGGACCCCTTCGCCAGGATCGGCGAGCGGACCGTATCGGTGCAGGTGACCAGCGTTGTTCGCGCATCGGATCGCTCCTTTCAGGTCAAATGGACCGAGACGGCCTATGAGCGTGGGAGCGCGGCAGGTTCCTCTCACTGGACCGGCATCCTGACGATCCTGACGAAGCCGCCGGTATCGGCCGACACGCTCCGCAGGAACCCGCTCGGCATCTACATCGACGCGATCGACTGGAGCCGCGAACTCGAGCCCGCAGCGTCGACTGCTCCAGCGCGCACCGCGCAGCCGCCCGGCAACGTGCCGCTCGGCTCGCCGCTCGACCCGAACCTTGCCGCACAACCGACCGTCAATACGGAGACCCAGCCATGACTCGAATTCTCGCAGCCGCAGCGCTGCTGGCGCCTTGCCTGACCCTTGCTGCCCAACCGGTTGAGGCGACCATGCACAAAACCACGCCGGTCGCCGCCGCCAACCGCGCAGCGACGATCGAACCCGTTGCGCAGAGCTTCATCAACGCCGTGCAGGTCTATCCGTTCGCCGACGGCGCCATCTATCATGTCATCACCGCCCCGGAGCGGGTGACCGACATCGCGCTGCAACCGGGTGAGACGCTGGTGGCCGTGGCAAGCGGCGACACGGTGCGCTGGGTGATCGGCGATACGACCAGCGGGTCGGGCGCGGAGAAGCGAACCCATGTGTTGGTCAAGCCGTTCAGCGCCGGCCTGTCCACCAACCTCGTCATCACCACCGACCGGCGCAGCTATCACATCGCCCTGACCAGCATGGCGAAGACAGCGCTGGCCGCGCTCTCCTGGACCTATCCGCAGGATGCGCTGATCGCATTGAAGCGCGCCGCAGCGGCGACCGAGGCGGCGGCTCCGGTGGCAGCCGGGATCGAGGTCGAGCAGCTTCATTTCAACTATACCGTATCGGGCGATCGACCGGCTTGGCGGCCGTTTCGTGCTTTCGACGACGGACGCCAGACCTTCATCGAGTTCCCGGCGACGCTGGCCGTCGGCGAAGCGCCGCCGATTTTCCTGGTGGACGGGAAAGGCGAGGCCCAGCTCGTCAACTATCGTGTGAAGGGCCGCTTCTATGTCGTCGATCGCATCTTCGACGTCGCCGAGCTTCGCCTCGGGACAAAGCACCAGCAGATTGTCCGGATCAGCCGGGTGGCGGAAGGCGCGCCAACGCGGAGGGGATCATGACCGTCGAGGCGGCAGCCCCATCGGCGCCCGAGACCCCCGCCACACCGGGCAAGGTGGACCCGGAAACGCTGGCGCTTCGCGCCCAGCCTGCGCGGGCGATCCGCTTCAAGCGGGGCGCCGTGGTGGCGATCGCAGCACTCGGCTCCGTCAGCCTGATCGCGACGGCCTGGGTCGCGCTGCGGCCGTCTGCATTGCACCTCGCTGGACAAGCCGATGACCAGACGGTCGCGGCGAAGGCGCCGGCCGATACGCTGAACGGGCTTCCGGGCAGCTATGGCGACGTGCCCAAGCTCGGACCGCCATTGCCGGGCGATCTCGGCCGGCCCATCCTCGATCATCAGCGCGCGATGGGCATCGAGCCGACGAGCGGCGAAACCGGGCGTGCGGACCGGGCCGCTGCGACCGAACGCGATCGACGGGCTGCGGAGCTGAAGGCGGCGCGCGAGTCGGGATTGCTGGCGCAATCCGGCAATCGCACCGATCCGACCCGCGGCACCGATGCGACGCCACCCTCGCCACCGATCGCAGCCACCGATGCGTCGCGGGTCGCGATCGATCCTGATCGCGATCCTAATGCCCAGCAGCGCAAGGCCGAATTCGTCGCTGCGCGCGACACCGGCGGCGACGTCAACGAGCATCGGTTGAGTCCGCCGGCGTCGCCGAACATGTTGTCCGCCGGCAGTGTCATCGCGGCGAGCCTGATCACCGGACTCAGGTCAGACCTGCCCGGCCTCGTCACCGCCCAGGTGACCGAGCGGGTCTTCGACAGCGCAACGGGCAGCATTCTTCTCATTCCGCAGGGCGCGCGCCTGATCGGCAGCTACGACAGCGTCGTTGCCTTCGGCCAGCGTCGCGCGCTGGTCGTGTGGCAGCGGATCATCTTGCCGGACGGCAGTTCAGTTCGGCTCGACAACGTGCCCGCAACTGACCCGTCTGGCTATGCTGGGCTCGCCGATAGGGTCGATTTCCACACATGGACACTGCTCAAGGGGGTCGCGATTTCGACATTGCTCGGCGTGGGGGCGAACGTGACCTTCTCCGGCGAGAGTGATCTCGTCCAGGCGATCCGCGAATCGACGCAGCAGAATGTGTCCCGCGCCGGCGACCAGATCACTTCCCGCAATCTGCAGATACAGCCGACAATCACCATCCGGCCCGGCGCGCCCGTCCGGCTAATCGTACATCGCGATCTCATTCTCGCGCCGTGGCGCGGTTAGGAGGAACACATGCCGGAACTCAAGCTTCCCAAGCTGCCGGACAGGACGCCGATCAAACTGCCGATCACCGTCACACCCGACCTGCACCAGATGCTGCAGGACTATGCCGCGCTCTATGCAGAAAGCTACGGACGCGAAGAACCGATCGCAGAACTCATCCCTGCGATGCTGACGGCTTTTCTCGAAAGCGATCGCGGGTTTGCGCGTTCGCGGACCAGATCATGACCCGCGGGTTGAGTGACGACGAGCGTCGCAAGCAGGCGCTCGAGGCGATAGCCGAGCAGGATGCACTGCCGATGGAACCGCTCACCGTTCGGATTAAGACGGCGGTCAAGTTGACGGGTATCGGCCGTTCGACCCTCTATGAGCTTATCCAATCCGGCGAGATCGAAACCATCAAGATCGGGCGGTCCACGTTCATCCCCTACCGATGCATCAAGCGATTGGTAGAGCGCTAGCAGGTGAGAGCTTCGAGATAAGGCCGCATGATACGCCATGCACCGCCGGCGATGGCCGCTTGCGCGATCACGCCCGGAGTCGCTCTGCGCTGGGCAAGGGCCGCGCGCAGCCCCTCCACCGCAATGGAGCGTTCGACCAGCCTGGAGTTTCGAAACAGATCGGCGAGCGTTTTCGGAACCGAGTAGACCGGAACGCTGACGCCCGAAATCATGTGATGCTCGACGCCTTGATGGAGATATTTCTCGCTGAGCCGGATAATTCGCGTGGGAGGATAGAAAGCGACGGGCGACCAGTCTCCACGGCCGATCGCAACCCACACTCTGCGCGGCATCTGGTCGGTGAGTTCGTGGAATGCGAGCGCCGAAACCATGGCGATCACGCCCTTCGGGATTTTCTTCGCGGTCTCCGCGAGTGCGCGCGCGGCATCAATCGGTGCGTCCGGGTGCTGGTAGAGTCCACGCGCTACACGCTCGATCTCGCCGACCTTCACCGCGCGTGCAATCGTTTCCGAGGCTATCCCGGCGTTGCGAAGCTCTCGAGCACGCAGAAGAACACTGCGTTGCAGTAGGCTGGTCAGGCAATCACGCTGGCTTGCGGGGTTAGTGGTCATGTGACAAATCCTAGGATTATAATAAATTACGTCATAGGTTTTGTCACATGGCATTTTCCGGGCTGATTTCGTAGAGTTGCTAGGAAATTCCCGATCGGGAATAATTCAGCCCTTAGAAGATCCGGTCATCAGATAATTTCCCGATCGGGAATAATCGCCTTGTTTAGGCGGGTCGGATGATTTATGTTCCCGATCGGGAATATGGATAGTAACGCACTTGGCAGGATCGTTCGGGAAGAACGCAAGGCGCAAGGGTTGCGGCAGCAAGAGCTCGCCGCAGCTTGCGGTGTCGGAGTGCGCTTCATCGTCGATCTGGAGGCAGGCAAGCCGACGCTGCAATTGGGCAAGGCATTGCAGGTTCTTGCGACCCTCGGCTGCGATGTTTCCATTGCAACGCCGGCACGCATCAGATGAGCAAGCAGCTTTCCATATGGTGGGGCGGTAAGGTCGCCGGATTCCTGCACCTCAACGACTACGGCGACATGGGGTTCAGCTACGCACCCGAATGGCTCGAAGACGCCGACGCGCCAGCGCTGTCTTTCTCGTTGCCAAAGCAGGTGGAGCCGTTTGGCAGACGGGTATGTCATTCCTTCTTCGGCGGTATCCTGCCGGAAGAGGGGCAGCGTAGCGCGATTGCCAGGGCATTAGGCGTTTCGGCCGGAAATGAATTCCAGTTGCTGGAGCATCTCGGCGGCGAAGTCGCCGGCGCACTGATGCTGTTGCCGGAAGGTCAGCTTCCACCAGCACCTGCGAGCGGAACGCCTGACATTCTTGATGATGAGCATTTGCTGCAATTGCTGCAGCATCTGCCGATGAGGCCCATGCTCGCCGGTGAAGGCGGTCTGCGCCTATCCCTGGCGGGCGCGCAGTCCAAGCTGCCCGTCCTGCTAATCGACGATCATATCGCGCTCCCGGCACCGGGGCAGCCCACCAGCCATATTCTCAAGCCACCGATCGCACGGTTCGAGCAGACGACCGAGAACGAATATTACTGCATGACCTTGGCCCGAGAGATCGGGCTGGACGTGGCGTCGGTCACTATGCGGAGGGTCCGGGATCAACCCTTCCTGCTGATCGAGCGTTACGACCGAACTCGGGACGCCGACGGCCGATTGGTTCGCCTTCACCAGGAGGATTTTGCCCAGGCGTTGGGCGTCCCGTCACAGCGCAAATATGCCAGCGAAGGCGGTCCTACGTTCAAGGACAGCTTCGCCCTGCTACGCCAGGCCGCCACCCGCCCCGCGCGCGACATATTGAAGCTGGCGGATGCGGCCATCTTCAATCTGATCATCGGCAATGCCGATGCGCACGCCAAGAATTTCAGCCTGCTGTATATCGATGGGGCAATCCGGCTTGCGCCGCTCTATGACCTACTTTCCACGGTCGCCTATCGCGATCTGTCGCCCAAGCTGGCGATGAAAATTGCGAAGAAGGCAACGCTGGAAGAGATCGAGTCACGCCACTGGGATCAGTTCGCGGAGGACGTCAATATTGGTGCCCCTTACGCGCGTGTCACCAAACGTAGGCTTGATGGTGAGCCTCCATGCGGCCCAGTTCCGCTTTGTGGTCGACGGCTTCCACACGCGGGAAAGATCATCCCAATATGTCTCGACGAAATCCGTCATCGTCGGTGTGGCCTTCACCACCGCGCGCTTGGGCAATCCGTCAAGCGCGGCTTCTGCAAGAATGCGGCGAGCCTGCGCCCTCGCTAGTCCCGCCTTAAGCTCGTCGGTTCGGCCAAGGGTGATGCGGCGATGCTTCCCGCGATGCCGCAAGCGAACGAACCAGAAGTAGTTCCCGCTCGGCCTACCGCCGCCGCTATCTCGATGACGCCTTTGCTGGGGTCTACATCGACGAACTGAACGAGGGCCACGTCACGAGCTGGTTCGCGGACCTCAACAATCGGACCGGGCCGGGAGCATCGAACCGGACCTTCGAAATCCTCAAACACATGCTGAACAAGGCTGAGGAATGGGGCTACCGGCTCGAAAACACCAATCCCTGCCGCTCGGTCCGGCCTAATCGCAAGCGCCAGTGCGATTGCTTCCTGACCAATGAAGAACTCGCCCGTCTGGGTTCCGAGCTGGCAAAATTGCGGGCATCAGAGGATCGCACCAGGCAATGCGCGGGCGCAGCCATCACGCTCTTGCTGCTGACAGGTTGCCGCAAGAGCGAGATTCTCACGCTCGAATGGACCGACATCAAGGGCAGCCGTTTGCACTTACGCGACAGCAAGACCGGGCCGCGAACGGTATGGCTCGGATCGGCAGCGCGCGAGGTAATCGCCGCTCTACCGCGCTTCGAGAGGGTTCCATATCCGTTCTGGAACTACCGCTACCGCAAGCCACTTCGCTGCGTGAATGGTTTCTGGCGTAGGGTCAGGGAAGCAGCAGGTCTACCCGGCGTTCGAATTCACGACTTACGCCATACCTTTGCCAGCCACGCAGCGATGAACAAGGAAACGCTGCCGATGATCGGGCGCCTACTCGGTCATGCCAACGTGCAGACCACGGCCCGGTATGCTCACCTCGATGACGGTCATTTGTTGGAAGCGGTGCAGCAAATCGGCGATTTGCTCGAGTGCATGCTAAATTGAGCAAGCGGCAAAGAACTTAGAGAAAACCAACGATGACCGAGTGACTGCCCCATAGGTGGCGTGCGTTTTCGCCCGACTGGTGTCAGCTCTGAGAAAGATACTTCTTACGCTCAGATCCAGCTTGCCAGCAAGGGAAGTGCGTTAGCCGAAATTCCGTTTTGCGCCCCAATTAAGGCCATCGAATTCCATGCGACGATCACCTCGAAGCGGACATTAGAATGCATCGGTGGCGATCTGTCGGCAAAGCTTCAGCAATCATCAGGCATAGCCCATGTCAGCCAGCCCCCGGAACTGACCAAATAGAAAAAGAGACCGCTTGACGAAATTACATTGCATCCCATATTATGGCCAGCCAGTTAAAAGGACCGATGCCATGAAGATACTCTATACTGCCCAGGTCACTGCCACAGGCGGTCGTAGCGGTTGCGTTGCCAGCGACGATGGGTTGCTCGAAGTTGATCTTGCCCTGCCCGCAGCACTGGGCGGAAAGGGTGGAGCGACCAATCCCGAACAGCTTTTCGCGGCTGGTTACGCTGCCTGTTTCGGCAATGCGGTAATCCACGTCACCCGCAACACGCACAAGATCGCCGATAACGACGTCACAGTCGTCGGTACGGTCTCGATGTCGCCGAATGCCGAAGGTGGCTTTGTCCTGTCGGTCGCACTCGATGTCGCTATTGCCGGGGTCGACCAGGACACGGCTGAAAAGATCGTGGCACAGGCACACGAAGTCTGCCCCTATTCCAACGCGGTGCGCGGAAATGTCGATGTTGACCTTAAGGTTCGGGCAGAGGCCTAACGGAATCGCCCGTGACGACAGAGCACCGTCCATCAGCTGAAGAGGAGGATGAACTGCTGCGGCTCGACCGGCAGCTGTGCTTCCCCCTCTATGCCGCAACCAATCTTCTCCAGCGCCTGTATCGGCCGCTGCTGGAACCGCTTGGCCTGACCTATTCGCAATACCTCGTGATGCTGGTTCTGTGGGAGCGTGAGCCCGTCACGGTAGGTGCGCTGCAGTCCTGCCTGCACCTCGATGTCGGCACGCTCAGCCCCATGCTCAAGCGCATGGAGCGTGCCGGGCTGGTGGAACGGATGCGCGATCCGCATGACGAACGCCGCGTTCTGATTGCACCCACTGCGCATGGGCGCGATCTGCATAGCGCAGCTCGGGAAATACCGCGTGCCTTGTCGAAGCAGGTGGGAATCGAGGAAAACCAGCTCGCCGATCTGCGCGCCATGACCAGTGCCTTGGTCGAGCGTTTGGGAGAGGCAGCGGAGCAGGACGGCCATCACTCCGCATGATCCTGACCCTTGCGCCAAAAACAAACTATGCGCCCACTCCAGAGGATAAACGCATGATCGTCGTTCACCACCTTGAAACTTCGCGTTCGACACGTATTCTGTGGCTATTGGAAGAGCTTGATCTCGAATACGAGCTGCAAAGCCACGCCAGGGTTGGCGGACGCGCGCCCGAAAATCTCAAGCATATCCATCCGCTGGGCAAGGCGCCCTTCATCGTCGATGGCGATCTGGTCCTTGCGGAATCGAGCGCGATCCTGCGCTATATCGACGCTCGTTACGGCGATGGCCGTCATTCTCCCAAGGCGGGCACCGCACAGGGCGCGATGCACGACCAATGGCTCGATCTGGCGGAGGGGTCTGCCAGTTTTCCGCTTCTGCTGCCGTTGCTGGGCCGGATGATGGGCGGGCTTCCCGATCCGATCGCGCAGTTCGCGGATGCGCGAGGCAAGGATCTGCTCGCCTACATTTCCGAAGGGGTGGGCGAAGGGCCTTTCCTGATGGGCGGTGAACTGACGCTAGCCGACATCCAGATGGTCTATACGCTTGAAATGGCCAGAATGGCAGGCGCCCTCGATGCCTATCAAGTGCTACAATCCTATCTGGACCGGCTGCACCGACAACCGGGCCTGATCAAGGCGATCGAACGGGGTGGCCCACTGGTGCCGCCCGAGTTGGCGAGCGCCTGACCCCCACGAGACCCGACAAACGCATTAACTCACCGAATCCGTAATTCATCACTTGATTAAATAGTAACTGCGTCTATCTACCTGTTCATTCGCGGCGCGTGGAAGGATAGATCATGACGCAAACCGAGCGTGGGCGCGGCAGGCCCAGAAAGAACGAAATCGATTCCGTGCAGGCCATCATGGCAAGCGCGGTGCCCATCTTCGCCGCCAAGGGTTTTGACGCCACCAACCTACGTGAGATCGCCGATGATGCGGGGGTCAACATGGCGCTGGTGTCCTACAATTTCGGGTCCAAGCTGGAGTTGTGGAAGCGGATCATCGAGACTATCGGCCAGAGGATCGAAGCGACCCAGACGTCGTTGGCGCAGACCACCGGCTTCAGCGATTCGGGCGCTGCGCTGCGTGCCGCTATGAGCGCATACATCGGCTTCATGGCCGCTCGGCCTGACATCGCCCGCTTCATGGTGCGCGACATTGATCATGACCCCGAACGGGCGCAATGGGTCTACGAACACGTCACTCGCCGCCTGCTTGACCAGTTCCTTCCCCTGATCGCACGCACCAGCGCAGACGGCGCAATACGCGCAGCACATCCCGAAATGACCTTCCTTCAATTCGCTTTCGGGACGGCTGCCTGCATCATGCGGCGTGACCGGCTGACGCAGGATTCGCCCGATTTGGGCAACGATGGTCGTTTTCGCGCGGCCCTGCACGAAACGCTTGTCGACCCCCTGTTTATTGATGGCTGACTCCGCGCTTTCTTCCGGCGGCTATGTGTTCAAGCCGCACGAGCGGCCTTTCCTGGCCGGCTCTCCCGCAACGCCGGATCATCCGACGGCGCGCAAGGCAGGTTATCTGCTGATCGGGATATATCTGGCCGTTCTGGGCGGTTTCCAGAACGGTCTGCTGCTGGCTAACCTTACCGGATTGCAGGGTCATCTCTCGCTTTCGGCGGTAGAATCGGGCTGGGTCACGGTCGCCTACAACATGACCAATGCGCTGATGAGCATTTTGCTGTTCAAGCTGCGCCAGCAGTTTGGCATCCAGCGTTTCGTCAGGGTCGCCATGGGCGCATTGCTGCTGGCCAATTTCGTGCAGCTATTCGATGCAGGCTACCAGATCGAGCTGGTCTCGCGCGGGATTTCCGGCATTGCCGCCAGCGGTCTTTCGACGCTGGGCATCTATTACCTGATGCAGGGCCTGCCGGCGAAGGCGCGGATCGCGGGCGTGCTGATTGGCCTCGGCCTCTCGCAAATTGCCCTTCCGCTGGCGCGCGCCATATCGCCTGCACTGGTTGCCGGGGGCGACATTACCCACCTGTTCGATCTGCAATTCGCACTTTCGCTGGTTGCTTTCGGCTCGGTATTCATCCTGCCTCTGCCGCCGGGCGAAATCGAAGAGGCATTCGAGAAACTCGATTTCGTTACGTTCCCGCTGCTGGCCACCGGCATGGGATTGCTTTGCGCCTTTCTTGTTCAGGGCCGTATCCAGTGGTGGACCACCCCGTGGCTGGGTTGGGCGCTGACGGGCGCCGTTGTCTTGATTGGCTTCGCATTCCTTATTGAACACAACCGCGCCAATCCCATGCTCCACACGCGCTGGATGACGAGCAAGGACATCCTCATCTTCGCCGTCACCGGCGCACTGATGCGGGTCTTGCTGTCCGAACAAGGTTTCGGAGCTGGCGGCCTGCTGACCACCGTCGGTATGATAAGCGATCAGCTGGTCACCTACTACTGGATCATCACCGGCGCGACCCTGCTTGGCCTTGTGGTGCTGATCGTGCGACTGGATGTCAGTGATCTGCAACGCCCATTGCTGGTGGCGCTGGCGCTGATAGCCGTGGCGGCTTTCATCGATACGCGCGCCGGCCTGCTGTCGCGCCCGGAGAATTTCTACTGGACTCAGGCGATGATGGCCTTTGCCGCGATCTACTTCATCGGATCGGCCATGATGGAAGGGTTGCTGCGCGCACTGGCACGGGGGATGGACTATATCATCAGCTTCATTGCCGTGTTCTCGCTTTCGCAAACACTGGGCGGGCTGGCCGGTGTTGCCGGGCTGGCCGCGTTCCAGACCATTCGGACAAAAGTGCATCTGATGGAAATCGGGCGGGAATTATCGCTGACCGATCCCGCCGTTGCGCAGGCCATCCAGCAGCGTGCTGCCGCCTATAACGCCACCATGGCCGATCCGGTGCTGCGGCAGGCCAGCGGCGCCGGGCAACTGATCCAGCAGGCGGGGCGCGACGCGGCGATCCTTGCCTTCAACGACATGTTTTTCCTCATTGGTGTGATTGCGTCCATCGCCTTTGCAGTGCTCCTTGCGAACTGGCTCTACAACCGTGCGCGCGGGATCAAGCCCCTGGCCAAGGAACTTGAGGCGCTTGCAGCGATCATGGGCGGAGCAAAAGAATGAGCCAGAAAAAGCCAGACCAGCAAACCGAAGGGGCCAGCAAAGGGCCGGACATGCAACCAGACAAAACACCTGATAACGGCACCGGTACAATTCCCGGTGAAGGGGGTTCCGAGGCAGAACCCACGGCGGACGAGACCAGTGCCGAAGGATGGGCCCCGGAGAGATCGCGCCTCAAGACGATCTTCTTTACCCTTGCCATCATCGCTGGCGCACTGGCCGTGCTCTATGCCTGGCAGTTGCCGCCGTTTCAGGCGGACAGCCAGACGACGGACAATGCCTATGTGCGCGGCCAGACCACTGTCATCAGTCCGCAGGTCGGCGGATATGTCACCGAAGTGCTGGTGCGGGATTTCGCCGATGTAAAAGAGGGCGAACCGCTGGTGCGCATCGATGACAGGATCTACCGGCAACGGGTGGCACAGGGCGAGGCCGGCATGGCAGCGCAGAACGCCAGCCTCGCCAATGCGGCACAGAGCCGGCGCTCGGCTGAGGCGCAGCTGCGCCTGCAAGAGGCCTCCGTCGCCAATGCCCGCGCCCAGCTGGCCAAAGCGCGGGCGGATATACGCCGGGTCGACGAACTGGTCGGCGAAGGATCGGTATCGCTGCGCGAACGCGACCAGACACGGGCCGCGCTGCGCCAGGCAGAAGCGGGTGTGGCGCAGGCCATGGCTCAACGCGACATCGCGCGCGAGCAGCTGCGCTCGGTCGATGTCGGGCAAGGCGGGTTGGAAGCGCAGGTCGAAGGAGCCACCGCATCGCGCGACCTTGCGCAGATCGATCTCGACAACACTGTTATTAGCGCCCCGCGCGATGGCCGTCTGAGCGAGGTTTCGGTGCGTGAAGGGCAGCTCGTCTCGCCCGGCACGCAGATGATGTATCTGGTGCCGGAACAGCTGTGGGTGGTCGCCAATTTCAAGGAAGCCCAAACTGCCGGGATCAGAGTGGGCCAACCAGCCACACTCAGGATCGACGCGCTGGGCGGGCTTGAACTTGCAGGCACGGTGCAGAGCGTCTCGCCCGCTGCGGGTAGCGAATTCAGCGTCATCAAGCCCGATACCGGCGCAGGCAACTTCGTAAAGGTTCCGCAGCGCATCGCAGTGCGTATCCGCATCGATCCGAACCAGGAAGCGGCGGCCAGACTGGGGCCGGGCATGTCGGTGATCGCAACGGTTCACACGGGGGATCGCTGATGCGCCGCCACACCGCCCGCCGTTTGACCCCGATCGCCTTCCTTGCCGCTTTGGCCGGATGCGCACCCACGCTTGCGCCAATCCCCGATGCCAGCGTGGTGACGCCGCCTGTCGCATGGCGGACGCACCTAGATGCGCGCGGCGATGTAGAGCGGCAGTGGTGGGATGCCTTTGGCGATCCGGCACTTTCGCAAATCGTGGCCGATGCACAGGCCAACAATCCCGATATCGCCATCGCAGCCGCGCGCGTTCGTGAAGCGCGCGGACAGGAACGCGCCGCGCGCAGCCTGCTGCTCCCCACGCTCAACGCCACGGCGGGGATCAGCGAATCGCGCAGCCTGAACGCCTTTGGCAGCGCCAACGAGGGGCTGGCCGCGCAACCGCTGTTTCAGGCGGCTTACGAGATCGATCTGTTCGGCCTCAACCGGGCACAGATAGATGCCGCGCGCGCCAACAGCGCGGCAACACAGGCAGCGCGGGAAGCCGCCAAGCTAGCTGTTACAGCAGCTACGGTATCTGGCTATATCGCCCTGCTGGCGCTCGATAGCAGGCTCGAAATTCTGCGGGAGGCGCTTGCCGCGCGCGCCGAGGCGCTGAGGATCGCGCGCGACCGTGCGGAGGCTGGCTATACCTCGCAGCTCGAACTGCGGCAGGCAGAGGCCGAATATCGCGCCGCGCAGCAACAAATTCCCGCGATAGAAGCCGCGATTGCCAGGCAGGAAAACGCGCTGTCGCAGCTCGTCGGGCAAACCCCGCGCGCTGTCGCCCGCGGCGGAACCTTCGCCGATCTGCAAGCGCCCGCCATTCCCGCCGTTCTCCCAAGCGAATTGACGCGGCGTCGGCCCGACATTGCTCAGGCGGAATTCACTCTGGCCGCTAGCGACGCCCGCCTGCGCGCGGCGCGGGCGCAGTTTCTTCCGCAACTGCGCCTTGCCGCCTCTGCCGGTGCGGTGCTTTCGTCGAACCTGGACGATCCGGTGGGGATCTGGTCGCTTGGCGGTAGCGTCCTTGCACCCCTGTTCAGCGGTGGCAGGCTGGAAGGGCAGTTCGACGCCGCGACAGCCCAGCGTGATCAGGCCGCCTTCGCCTATCAGCGCACGGTCCTGACGGCATTTCGCGAGGTAGAGGATCAACTGGTCGTGATTGACCGTCTGGCACAGCAGGAGCGCGCCCTGCAGGCCCAGCGCGCAGCCGTGGCAGATGCCCTTCGCCATGCCACCAACCGGTATCGTGCAGGCTATTCGCCCTACCTCGAACAGATCGATGCGCAGCGCGCGCTGCTGTCGGTCGATCTCGCGCTAGTTCAGATCCAGAGCGACCGCCTCAATGCCCATGTCGCGCTATACCAGGCGCTGGGCGGCGCTCCGGGCGACTCGCCGTCATGAACAAAATCCAGTAACTGGCTTGATGTCGCACAGTGGCCAATTTTCGCCTGTCATCGGCCCGCGTAAATACGACCGTTTCCAGCGCTGCGAAGTTGAGCACTGATGGCATTCGTGGGGGGATGGAAGAGGGAAACCAGACAAGCCTGAGGTTTGGCCGGGGTCAGCCTGTCAGGGTTGAACGGGCGGTCGCCGCCTATGCTGAGCAGCCGGAATCGCGACACAAGCGCCTCCTCGCCCGGCTGCCAGCCATTGGCCCGAAGCAGATAGTCGAGCGCCCGGAAATAGCCGATAGCGCCAGAGGCGGGTGGTGGTGGCGATGTGTCGCCATCAGAGTCCGCCGTCCCTTTGCCTTCCGGAGCGATGATCCGGACCGCATCCTGAAAGGCACGGGCGGTCCGGACTTCGGCTTCGGACTGGGCGAAGGCGCGCATCAGGATCCATAGCTGGGTCGTGGCGGCTGGATAGACCGTGACCCCGGCGGGCGGGATGCCGCGCCAGCCGCGCGGCACCAGCAGGAAGCGGCCGCCTTTGACGCCTATCGTGCGATTGCTGAGATTGCTGGGATTGCCGAAAATGTCGAAGATGTTGAGCGTGAAATATTTGAGCTGCGTGGCCGGGATGTCGATTTCGACCGGTCCCTTGCTCAGGTCGATCCAGGCCGTGGAGTAAAGCGTGTCCGTATTAGGCACCTTGAAGGTGGCATAGTCCGGCCCCGCCAGGTTCCTCTCATGCGCGAAGCGGTTGAACCCGGTATAGTTGCTGGAACTCCGGTCGAACGCCTGCCGATAGAGTTGCTCATAATGCAGATAGGCAGCCATGCCATAGACGGTCGCGTCGAATGCGACGGTCCGGAGCAGGGCGGCGCGGTCCTTCTCGTCCCTGGGCAGCAGGTCCTCGCCATATCCGGCTTGCGAAGCGGGCGCTTCCGGCGCGGCGAAGTTCGCTGGCTGGGCATGTCCAGCGGTCGGCATGAGGATCGGCAGGAGGACCAGCATCGGCCGCATGGCCGGCATCCATCGTCCAGCGTTCATCCCTGCGCCGCCTTCCAGTCGCGCTTGATCTTCTTGGCCAGGCTCCACTTATGGACCTCGGTCGGGCCGTCGTAGATGCGGAAGGCGCGGATTTCCCGGAACGCCTGCTCGACGATGGTGTCGCCGGACACGCCCGTCCCGCCCATCACCTGGACGCAGCGGTCGGCGACGCGGAACAGCGCGTCCGACACCGCGACCTTCGCCATGGAGCTTTCCGCCGTGCCGAGCGAACCCGTGTCGAGAACGCCCGCGCACCA
This sequence comes from Sphingobium sp. PNB, assembly GCF_019873065.1. NCBI lineage: Bacteria > Pseudomonadati > Pseudomonadota > Alphaproteobacteria > Sphingomonadales > Sphingobiaceae > Sphingobium > Sphingobium sp. PNB. The sequence goes on along the minus strand of NZ_JAINEZ010000017.1, from coordinate 33,852 downwards.
GTCGATCATGCGTTCGGCCTGCTTCAGGTCGATCAGATTGTCCGCCAGCATGAAGCCCACGCCCTCATGGTCGACCAGCGGCTTGCCGAAGGCGTGGCGGCGGCAGGCATAGTCGGTGGCGATTTCCTGCGCGCGCGTCGCGAGGCCGAGCCAGCGCATGCAGTGGGACAGGCGGGCAGGGCTGAGGCGTATCTGCGCATAGGCGAAGCCTTCTCCGCTCGCGCCCAGCATCTGGTCCGCCGGAACGCGCAGATCGACGATGTCGACCTCCGCATGCCCGCCGGGCATCGAACTGTCGATCGTGTCGATCACGCGCACCGTCCGGATCGCCGGGTCGGGCAGGTCGACAAGGAACATGCAGGCGCCCTCGTCCGACCGGGCCATGACGATGCCCACGCGCGCCCCTTCCGCCCCGGTGATGAACTTCTTGCGGCCGTTGATGACCCAATGGTTGCCGTCGAGCCGGCAGGTCGTCTGCATCATCGACGGATCGGACCCCGCGCCGCCGGTTTCGGCAGGCTCGGTCATGAAGAAGGCGGAGCGCGCTTCGCCCCTCACCAGCGGGTCGAGAAATCGCGTCTTCTGTTCGGCGCTGCCGACCTTTCCGAGCAGATACATATTGCCTTCGTCAGGCGCGGCGGTGTTGCAGGCGAGGGGGCCGAGCGGCGACAGGCCCGACCTGATGAGGACGATGGCCGTTTCCCGCTGCGTCAGATGCGATCCGTCAGGCAGGACATGCGGGGTCAGCACGCCTGCTTCGCGTGCTTTTGCGCGCAGCTCCGCGACGAGCGCGTCTTCCGGGCCATGGAAGCCGAGGCGACTGTCCTTTTCATAGGGAATGACCACGGTCCGGACGAAGGCTTCCACCTTCGAGGCGATGCTGTTCGCTCGCTCGGTCATTGCGCGGTGCTCCCCCCATCGATGACAAGTTCGGCGCCTGTCATGTAGCGGGACTCGTCGCTTGCCAGGAACAGGATTCCATCCGCTATCTCCTCCGCTTCCCCGATCCGGCCGAGCGGGACATCCGCCAGCAGGCTCCTGGCTGTTTCCGCATCGGCATAGGCAGGCGCGGTCAGCGGCGTCGCGATGTGACCGGGGTGAATGGAGTTCGCCCGCACGCCGTTGCCGGCCGCAGCGCATTCGAGGGCGGTCGCCTTGGTGAACATCCGGACACCCCCCTTCGCCGCGCTGTAGGAGCCGGTGCCCGCCCCGGCCACGATGCCCCGAATGGAGGACATGTTGACGATCGCGCCCCGGCCCGAGGCGGCGAGCAGCGGCATCATATATTTGGTGCCCAGGAAAACACTGTCGAGATTGACGGCGATGATCGAGCGCCATTGCGCCAAGGTCGTGTCCGCAATCGACGCGAACTTGCCGAACCCGGCATTGTTCACGAGGATGTCGAGCGTGCCGAACCGTGTTCGTATCCGATCCGCCAGCGCAACCCATGCCTGCTCATCGGTGACGTCCATGACGGCGACCTCATGGCCGTCGCCCGGCAGGGACTTGGCCGCATCCGACAGGGCATCTCCATTGCGGTCCGCCAGGATGAGTGTCGCGCTCTCCGCCGCGAAGCGCCGTGCGGTGGCGAGCCCGATGCCCGAAGCGGCGCCGGTGATGAGCGCGATCCGCGCTTGAAGCCTGCTCACGATCTTTCCTCTTCTGCGTCAGCCTTGCCCTTGCTGAGCGAAATCAGGCTGTCGAATAGCGGATTTTCCCGCGCAAGGATCGATTGCGTCCGCTGCGCGATCACCGGATCGTAACGGGTCGTGGTAAAGACGTAGAACCGGTCATTCCGGATGCCGTCGAACGCCTGCGCGGCGACTTCCTCAGGCGATGGGGCATTCTGGAACAGATTGTCCGAAATCGACTGAAACTCGGCGGCTTCCGCCGGCTGCCCATCACTGGATCGCAGATGGGCAGGGCGGGATCGTTCGGCCTCGTAAATGCGGGTCGCGACCAGGCCGGGACACAGCATCGTGACGCCAATCGGGGCGTTCCGCTCACGCAGGCCGGCATAGAGCGCTTCGGTGATGCGGACGACGGCATGTTTGGACGCGCCATAGACGGCGGAGCCTTCGCCGCTCACGAAGCCGGCCACGGACGCGGTGTTGAGAATATGTCCCGGCCGTCCCTCGGCCAGCATCCGGGGCACGAAGATGCGGATGCCGTTGACCACGCCCTCCATGTTGACCCCGAAGGCCCAGCGCCAGTCCTCCAGCCCATATTCCCAGACGAGCCGGTGGCGGCCGCCGGGGACGACGCCGGCATTGTTGCACAGCAGGGATACCTCGCCGAAGCGCGACCATGCCAGGTCGGCCAGAGCCTGTACCGCCTCCGGATCGGCCACGTCGGTTCTGTGGAGCGCGATGGCCGCGCTGTCGATGGTGCCGGCCACTGCTTCAAGGTCGGCAAGATTGATGTCGGCGAGGACCAGCTTCATCCCCTCCCGCGCGGCCAGATGCGCGAGCGCCGCGCCGATGCCGCTGCCGGCCCCCGTAATGACTGCCGTCCTGCCCTTGAAGTCCCTCATCCGGGCATGCTCCTCTCGCATCGGCCGAACCGGGATCGGCCCTGTATAAGCGTGCGATGTAGTCGACCGTCCGGTCGGACGTCAACTCCTTATCAGAAGTTGACCGCGATCGCGAAGCGGCATAGCCATGTTCAACCGACCGGACGGTCCATGCATTATCGGAGAGACGATGACTGATCTTCTGCCCCCGCTCGCCAGCCTTGGCCGCCTGCGTCGCGACGCCCCGAAGACCGTCGCGGGATTTCGCCGCTGGCGCGCGATCATCGATACCGATGGCGCTGTCCCCGCCCGGATGAAGCGATTGTTCGTCGCCTGCGCCGCCACGATGAAGGGCTATCGGGAACTTGCGACGCGGGAACTGGCCGAAGCCCGGGCGGCCGGTCTTATAGAGGCGGAGGCCGGCGCGGCGATCGCAATCCTGGCAAGCGTGCGCGGCGAGGGGGCGTCGCTGCGCTTCCATGATCTTTTCCGGGAAATCTACCCCGAAGCCGTCGATCCCGATTGGCCCGACGACGACATGGTGGTGGAAGATGGCGCGGCGCAGGCCAATTTCCTTCAATATTTCGGCACCATGCCCCCTTCGCTGGGCAAGCTGTTCGAGGTCAAGCCCCTTGGCGCCGAGGCCTATTATCTCATGCGCGAGGGGACTTTGTCGGGGACGGCGCTGGGGCCTGTCCATGCGGAACTGCTGCTCGTCACCGTCCTCGTCGCCGATTATAGTTCATGGGCGTCCGTTCACATGAAGGGCGCGCGCACCGCCGGCGCCAGCGAGGAAGCAGTGGCCGAAGCGGTGATCTGCGCCGTGCCGACCGCCGGCCTGTCCGCCTGGGTCATCGGCGCGACCGCGATGGATGCGTGAGGGTCGTCCGTCCTTAAAGACCGCTGACGAGGTGCCCGCCATCCACCGCGATGACTGCGCCCGTCATGTAGCGCGACTGATCGGAACATAGCAGCAGGAGCGGCCCGTCCAGATCCTGCATCTGGCCGAGTCGCTTCTGCGGGATGCGCGAGATGAGTCGCTGACCTGCGTCGGATGCGAAGAAGTCGCGGTTGAGGTCCGTCTCGATATAGCCGGGCGCCAGAGCGTTGACCCGGATGTCGAACGCCGCCCATTCCAGCGCAAGCGCCTTCGTCAACTGGATGAGGCCGGCCTTGCTGGCGGCATAGGCGGCCAGCCCCTTGGACACGCGTTCCCCCAGGATCGAGGCGACGTTGACGATCGTCCCGCCTTCGCCCCGCATCATGCGCGCCGCCTGCTGGGCCACGAGGAAGGCGCCGGTCAGATTGGGCTGGAGCACCTGCGACCACTCGGTTGCGCTGAGATCGAGCGCCGCACGCATGTGGGCTACGCCTGCATTGTTGACGAGGATGGAGAGAGGCGCCGCAAGGTCGCGCTCGATTTGCCGGAAGGCCGCCGCGACCGCGTCCGGATCGGTCACATCCATGGCGACGGGAATGCATGTGCCGCCTTGTCGCCCAATCTCATCGGAGAGCGCCGAGAGCGCGTCGACTCGGCGCGCCGCTATCACGACCGTCGCCCCTTCCCGCGCCAGCAGACGAGCGAAATGCCGGCCCAAACCCGAACTCGCTCCGGTGACCAGCGCTGTCTTGCCCTCAACTTGCATTGTCCGCTCCCTCGCGCTTGCATTCTTTTCATCCAGCCGCCATCCCTAGGAGGAACCGACCAGACGGTCGACTTACCTTTGTGAGAGGTAGGACGCAGAACAGGGAACAGAGCCGGCGATGGCGCGAGAAGCAACAAAGAAACGGCAGACGACCGAGGCGCATGACGAGAAGCGCAACGAGATATTGAGGCATTGCGCGACGCTGTTCGACCGGGTGGGATATCACAAGGCGTCGATGCAGATGCTGGCGGATGAGGTGGGCCTCGGCAAGCCGACGCTCTACCATTATTTCCCCAGCAAGAACGCCATCCTCTTCGCGATGCACGACGCTCATATGAGCGCGCTTCTGGCGGGTCTCGACGAGGAAGGGGGGTCGGACGATCCGCTGGGCCGCCTGCGCGCGGCATGCATCGACATCCTGCGGCAGATCGCGGAGCATCCGGGTTATGTCCGGGCGTTCATGGACCATTATGAAGATCTGGAAGGCAAGATGCGCGACCATATCCGGGCGCAGCGCAACGCCTATCTGCAGCGGGTGCGCGGCATCATCGAACAGGGGATCGCGAACGGCCATTTCCGCCCGTGCGACCCGGGGCTCACCACCCTTGGCTTCCTCGGCATGTGCAACTGGGCCTATAAATGGTATCCTCCCCTGGCCAAGCGCAGACCGCCCGAGGATGTCGCCGACGCGATCTGCCAGCCCTTTTTCGAGGGGCTGAGCCTGAAGGGCCGCTGATTATGTCCGCTGCCGGCCACTCCTGCACGATGCCGCCCGCCGCCCTGATCGACGCGGTCCGCTTTTCGGAGCCGGGGGGGATAGGACCGGCGGCGGAGCGGCTGCGCGATGCGGTAATGGACCTTTGCGGGCTGCGCACGGCGGTCACGCATAATGTGGCCTCCCGCGAACCGATGCGCGACGGGAATGGCGCCGTGCTGGCAAGCGAGGTCTTCGGTTTTCGCGGCGAGGAGTCGCGCTGGTGGGAGGTGCCCCAGCTTGCCCTTTCCTCGCCCATCGTTCACGCCTGCCGGGTGGAGGCGGAGCCGTTCTGGTGCAACGCGCATGGCTTTTTCACCCGCCTGCCCAACCCGCTGCTCGACGTGATCGACCTGCATGATTTCCGCATCCGGGCCATGACGGCGGCCGCGATCGTGGTTCCGATCCACCTGCCCTTCGGGCAGATCGGCGCAGCCAGTTTCCTCTCGCCCGAGCCGGAGGCCAATGACCTGTCCGATGCCTATGCCTGTGCCGCGGACGCTCTGGCCGTGCTCGCGCGGGCCTTCGTGCAAAGCTATGTCAAGGTTACGGCGCGGGCGCGGCCCGGGCTGGGGAGCATATCCTTGACCAAGCGCGAAGTGGAATGCCTGCGCTGGGCGGCTGCCGGGAAGACGAACGAGGAAATCGGCATCATCCTGGGCCTGCAACGCACCACGGTGCGGTTCCACATCCGATCGGCATCCGTGAAGCTGGACGCAGTCAACCGCGACCAGACGATGTTCAAGGCGGCGCAGCTCGGCTTTCTGGGCATGATAAACTAGCCCCTGTCGCATTGGTCAGAAGCCGACCGAACGGTCGGGCGCTATGTCTTCGGAAGGAGACAAGAGATGCCCGACACCCTGCCTGTTCCGATAGCCGACGGCCTCATCTGCCCCGATGCAGACGGCATTGCGCTGTTTGCCTCCAGAGAGCGGGCAACCCATCGCCTGTGCTTTCCGGCGCGACCGGAAGACGACCCGCGCTACGAGCGCGTCCTGCTGCCGCGCACAGGCCGGCTCTGGTCGTGGACTATCCAGCGCTTCCGCCCCAAGTCGCCGCCCTATGCCGGCCCGGAAGCGTTCGAGCCCTATGCCGTGGGCTATGTCGATCTGGATGGAGCGCTGATCGTCGAGGGGCGTCTGGTCGATGTGGCGTTCGATGATCTGGCAATTGGCATGGCGATGCGCGTCGTGCCGCTGCCTTTCGAGATGACGGACGGAACGCTGCGCACCAGCTTCGGCTTCGCGCCGGACAAGGGGGTTGGGGCATGAGCGAAGACGTCTTCATCATCGGCGCGGGCATTCATCCCTTCGGCCGCACGCCCGGCCTTTCGGGCCTGCAGCAGGGCGTCTTCGCCGTCCGCCAGGCGCTCGAACGGGCGGGGCTGGCATGGCGCGATGTCCAGTTCGCCTTCGGCGGATCGGACGCCGCCGGCAATGCGGACACGATGGTGTCGGAACTGGGGCTTACCGGCATTCCCTTCATCAACGTCGCCAACGGCTGCGCGACCGGCGGGTCGGCCATGTTCGGCGCCTACAGCACGATCAAGTCCGGCGAGTTCGATCTTGGCCTCGCGGTAGGTTTCGACAAGCACCCGCGCGGCTCCTTCTCGCCCCTGCCGGCGGACTGGGGATTGCCGGACTGGTATGGCGAGACGGGGCTGATGCTGACCACCCAATTCTTCGCCATGAAGATCCAGCGCTATATGAGCCTCCATGGCATCACCCCGCACACGCTGGGTGCGGTCGCCGAGAAGGCGTTCGCCAACGGCGTTCTCGCCGATCATGCCTGGCGGCGCGAAGCCGTAGACATCGACACCATCCTCCATTCGCAGATGGTCAGCGATCCGCTCACCAAATTCATGTTCTGCTCGCCGGGCGAAGGCGCGGTGGCGCTGCTGCTGGCGAGCGGCGGGAAAGCGCGCGAACTTGGCCTGCCGGCCGTGCGGTTGCGTGCCGCGGCGGTCCGCACCCGGCCCCCCGGTTCGTTCGAGGTGTTCTCTCCAGCGCTCGATCTGGAGCGTGGCGGTTCACCGACCAGCGTCGCGTCCCAAGCGGCTTATGAGATGGCAGGCGTCGGCCCCGAGGACATCGACATCGCACAGCTTCAGGACACGGAGGCGGGGGCCGAGATCATGCACATGGCGGAGAATGGCTTTTGCGCCGATGGCGAGCAGACCGCATGGATCGCTGAGGGCCGCACGCGGATCGACGGCAGCCTGCCGGTCAACACCGATGGCGGGTGCCTGGCCTGCGGGGAGCCGATCGGCGCGTCGGGGCTTCGTCAGGTCTATGAGAATTATGTGCAGTTGATCGGGCAGGCGGGCGCACGACAGGCGCCGGGCAGGCTGCGCCTCGGTTACAGCCATGTCTATGGCGCGCCGGGCGTGTCCGCCGTCGCCATCGTGGAGCGCTGACGCCATGGACCTGGCGCTTGGCCCAGAACAGCATGCTTTCCGCGAGGAGGTGCGCGCTTTCCTCGCCGCGTCGCTTTCGCCCGCGCTTCGGCGCGGGGCCGCACTGACATCCGGTGTCTTCGCCGAACCCGACATCGCCCGCGAATGGCAGGCGATATTGGAAGCGAAGGGATGGCTCGTCTATCACTGGCCGGACCATGCGGGCGGACCCGGATGGACGCCGGTCCAGCGCTGGATCTTCGAGAAGGAATGCGCTGAGGCGGTCGCTCCGGTCCTTCCCGGCATGGGCCTGAAGCTGGTGGGGCCGGTGCTGTACACCTATGGCACACCTGCGCAGAAGGATCATTATCTCCCCCGCCTGCGCACGGGCGAGCATATATGGGCGCAGGGGTTTTCGGAACCCGGCTCCGGCTCCGACCTTGCAAGCCTGCGCACCCGCGCCGTGCGCGACGGCGATCATTATGTCGTGTCGGGCCACAAGATCTGGACCACGCAGGCCCAATATGCGAACCGGCTCTTCGCCCTGGTCCGGACCGACCCGCATGTGAAGCCGCAGCAGGGCATCAGCTTCCTGCTGATCGACATGGCGCTGCCCGGCGTGACGGTCAAACCGATCCTCAGCGCATCGGGCGATCACGAGTTGAACGAGGTCTTCCTTGATGAAGTACGGGTGCCGGTGTCGGAGCGCGTCGGCGACGAAGGGCAAGGCTGGTCGATCGCCAAGTTCCTGCTGGAGAATGAGCGGGGCGGGTCCAGCTTCGCGCCGGCGCTTCTGGCTGATCTTGCCCGGTTGCGGACATCGGCGGGTCCGCTGACCGGCGAACTGGCGGATCGCGCCATCCGGCTCCAACTGGAGGCGGAAGCGCTGGAGATGACCGAACTGCGGACGCTGATCGAGATCGAGCATGGCGCCGCGCCCGACCCGCGCAGCCTGACCACCAAGCTGCTGGCGTCCGAAATCCGGCAGGGCGTTGAGGCGCTGGCGGTGGACGCCTTCGGCCTCGCCGGTCTTCAACTGCCGGTCGAACGCCCCTTCTACTGCGACGCCATGCCCGCTCCGGTCGGTTCGGCGCAAGCGCAGGTCGCGGCGGCCCGCTACCTCAACGCCCGCGCCTGGTCGATCTTCGGCGGCACCAGCGAAATACAGCTCACACTCATCGCGAAGGCCGCACTCGGCCTCTAGACACAAGAAGGATGCATCATGCCTGAAGCCTATATCGTTTCCGCCCGCCGCACCGCCGGTGGCCGCCGCAATGGCCGGCTTGCCGGGTGGCACCCCGCCGATCTCGGTGCTCTGGTGCTGGACGCGCTGGTCGCCGACGCCGGTGTCGATCCCGCCGCGATCGACGATGTGATCATCGGTTGCGTCAGCCAGGTGGGCGAGCAGACCTTCGCCTTTGGCCGCAACATCGTGCTCGCGTCCAGCCTGCCCGACAGCGTGCCGGCGGTGACGATCGACCGGCAGTGCGGCTCGTCCCAGCAGGCCGTGCATTTCGCCGCGCAGGCGGTCATGTCGGGCCTTCAGGACATCGTGATCGCAGGGGGCGTCGAAAGCATGACGCGGGTGCCGATGGGCTCCCCCATTACGCTGGCCAAGGCGGGCGGCATCGGCGCCAACCCCTTCTCCGAGGCGATCCAGAAGCGCTATGGCGTGGAGATGTTCAGCCAGTTTCAGGGCGCGCAGATGATCGCCGACAAATATGGCTTCACCCGCGACGATCATGACCGGTTCGCGCTCGCCAGCCACCGGAAGGCGGCGGCGGCCATGGATGCGGGCGCCTTTGACAGGGAGATCGTGCCGGTGCCCATCGTCACGGCGGAAGGGGAGCAGGCGATCCACGACCGCGACGAAGGGGTCCGGGCCGATGCGTCGATGGAGTCGATCGGTTCGGTCAAGCTGCTGGGCGAGGGCGGCACGCTTTCGGCGGCGACCGCGAGCCAGATCTGCGACGGCGCGAGCGGCGTGCTCGTCGCGTCCGAAGCGGCCGTCAAGGCTCATGGCCTGACGCCCATCGCCCGCATCGTCAACCTGGCGGTCACCGCGGGCGACCCTGTCATCATGCTGGAAGAGCCGATCCCGGCGACGCGGCGGGTTCTCGACCGCGCCGGCATGACGATGAAGGACATCGATCTGTTCGAAGTGAACGAAGCCTTCGCGTCGATCCCCCTGGCATGGATGAAGGCGCTCGACGCGGACCCGGAGAGGCTGAACGTCAACGGGGGCGCGATTGCGCTTGGCCATCCGCTCGGCGCGACCGGCACGAAGCTGATGGCGACGCTCATCCATGCGCTCAAGGCGCGGGGCCAGCGCTACGGCCTTCAGACCATGTGCGAGGGCGGCGGCATCGCCAACGCCTCGATCATCGAGGTGCTCTGAGCCATGAACCTCGCGCTCAGCGATGAGCAGGCGATGGTCCGCGACATGGTCCGCCGCTTTCTGGCTGACCGCTATGACGCGGCGACCATGGCGAAAGGGCCGATGTCTCCCGACGACTGGCGCGCATTGGGGGAACTCGGTCTTTTCGCCCTGCTGACGCCGGAGCAGGCAGGCGGCCTGGGCGGCGGCGCGGTGGAGGTGATGATCGTCTCCGAAGAGATGGGGCGCGCCCTTGCGATCACGCCGCTGGCTGAAGCCGTTCTGCTCTGTGGCCGGGCGATCGCTGGTGATCCTGTGGCCGAGCGCTGGGGCGACAGGCTGATGCAAGGGGAGGCTCTGCTCGCATTTGCGCCGGGAGGTGCGATGACGGACGGCAGGCTCTGCGGATCGGCGGGCATCGTCCGGGACGGCATGGATGCCGACGCCTTTGTCGTGGAGACGGAAGCGGGCGCGCTTCTGCTGGTCGATGGGCAGGACAGCGGCGTCCGCAGGACGCCGGTTCGTCTGGTCGACGGCAGCATGGCAGCCCATGTGCGATTCGATGCGGTGCATGCCGTGCCGCTCACGGTTCCGGGGAGCGCGTGGGCAGAGGCTCAAGCCCTGGCCGGCCTGTCGATCGTCGCCGAACTGGTCGGCGCGATGGCGACCTTGCTTGACCTGACCGTCGATTATGTCAGGCAGCGCCACCAGTTCGGCAAGCCGATCGCGAGCTTTCAGGTCGTGCAGCATCGCTGCGCCCGGATGTACACCTGGCTGGAGCAATCCCGATCTTTGCTTTTGAAATCGGCCCTGGCCGAGGAGGAAGAACGGGTCCGGGCCGTGACGGCAGCAAGGGCCTATATTGGCGACGCTGCCTTGAAGCTCGCGGAGGAGGCGGTGCAGTTGCATGGCGGCATGGGTGTGACCGATGAACTTGCGGTCGGGCGTGGGCTGCGGCGCGTGCTGCTGCTGTCGCGTCTCCATGGCGGTGGAACCGCCGCCCGTGCCGCCCTGGCGGCGTGAAGGGATCGGCCATGGCGAAGAAGGGCAGGGTTGAGGGGAAGGTCGTCCTCGTGACCGGCGCGGCGCAGGGGCTGGGCAAGGCCGACGCCGAAGCGCTGGCGCGCGAGGGCGCGCGAGTGGTCGTCGCCGATGTCGACGAGGAGGAGGCGCAACGGGTCGTCGGTACGCTTCCGGCAGCGATGGCGCTTCGCCTGGACGTGACCTGCGAAGCGCAATGGCAGGCCGCGTTGACGAAAATCATGCAGGCCTATGGCCGGCTCGATGCGCTGGTCAACAATGCGGGCATTGCCGCCTTCGAAACGGTCGAGCAGTCGTCGCTGGAGGCATTCCGCCGCGTGATGGCCGTTTCGGCGGAAGGGACGTTTCTGGGATGCAAGACCTGCCTGCCGGCGCTGGCGGCCAGCGGGGCGGGATCGATCGTCAACATCGCGTCCGTGGCCGCGATCCGGGGCAATCCGGCGGTGTTCGCCTATAGCGCGGCCAAGGGCGCCGTACTCTCCATGACGCGCAGCCTGATCGTGCATTGCCAGCAGCAGGACTATCCGGTTCGCGCCAATGTGGTTCTCCCCGGCTCGCACGATACGCAGATGGTTCGCGAGGCCTATCGCTTCGCCGCGCCCGGACTGCGCGAAGCCGCCCAAAGGCATGAGGGGCAGCCGGAGCATGTCGCCGACCTGGTCCTGTTCCTGGTGTCGGAAGAGTCCGCCCGGCTGAACGGGGCGGAAATCGTGATCGACAATGGCCGGACAGTGGCGTGAGACTCACTGCCGTTTGAGATCGTCCGCGTAGAAGCGGGATGCCCAGGCGATGCTGCCGGCGCCCGCGAGCGATAACAGCACCACAGCCGAAAGCGCGTAACGCAGTGATGTGTCGTGCATCCCGTCCGCCGCCGCCAGATAATCGCTGAGGAACCCCGTCACCGCCGGCCCCAGACCGAGCCCGAACAGGTTGAAGACCAGCAGGGTCACGGCCGACGTAAGTGCCCGGATGCGCGGCGGAACGACGGATTGCGGGACGCCTATGATCGGGCCGTAATAGAAGAACATCAGCATGGTCGCCAAGAAGCCGAACGCCAGCGACGCCGCCAGCGAAGGGATCAGGAACTGGACCAGTGCGGCGGGCACCATCAGGAGCATCGCGGCGGCGCTCACCCAGACGCGGCCGGCCGGATCGCGCGATCCCGCCGCGTCCGACAGGCGGCCGCCCAGATAGATGCCGATGCCGCCGCCCAGCCCGTTCATCAGCGCCAGCCAGGAGGCGACGTCGGCAAGCGGCATGTGGTGGACGCGCATGTAGAAGGGCGCGGACCAGCTCATCATCGCATATTGGGCGAAGGCGTGAAGGGTCGTTCCGATCAGCATGTAGCGATAGGTCCGCAGCCGCCACAGGAAGCGCATGGCTTCGCCGAGGGGCGGCGCTTTTTCCGTTCGGATCGAAGGGCCTGACCCCGTCCGCGCAGGCTCCCGCACGAGCAGCAGGACGATCGGCGCCAGCGCCAGCCCCGCGACGCCGATCACCCCGAAGGCAAGACGCCATCCCAACGCCGAGGCGATCCAGCCGCCCGACGCATAGCCGAGCATGATCCCGGCCGGGAGCGCCAGTCCCCACAGGGCAAGCGCCGTCACCCGTTTTTCGGGCGGGTAGTAATCGGCGATGATGGAATGGGAAGCCGGCACGGACCCCGCTTCTCCCAGCGCGACGCCGATGCGGAAGGCTACCAGAGAGCCAAAACCGGTCGCCAGGCCCGACAGCGCCGTCATGCCGCTCCAGGTGGCGAGCGAGGCGGCGATGATGTTGCGGCGATTGAAGCGATCCGCCAGGCGCGCGATCGGAAGGGACAGCGTCGCGTAGAACAGCGCGAAGGCAAGGCCGGTCAGCAGTCCGAGCTGGCCGTCGCTTAGCCCCAGTTCGCGCTTGATCGGTTCCTGAAGCACCGACAGGACCGTGCGATCGATATAGTTGAACATCGAAACCAGGCCCAGCATGACCAGCATCGTACGGCGCAACCCGGCGGCGGAGGTCGTCGGCGGGGCGGTGAGTCCGATGGGAGGGCTGTTCATGCGTTTACCTCTTGAATGGCTCCGGGATTGAAGGGAGGCCCGCTTTGGGCGAGCCTCCCCGGACTATCGAACTTCCCTTGCGGGCAGTCCGTTCGGCAATCCATCAGAACTTGAAACGGACCCCCGCCGTGAGCGTGCGCCCGGCGACGTTGTAGAGCGTGAACAGGGTCGGATAGAGAAGGCCCGGCGCGGCGGCTGCGGCGACCAGCGGCGGCTTGCGGTCGAACAGGTTCGTGGCTGTCACGAACAGTTCCGGCTCCCCGCGCACGTCGAACTTATAGGATGCCGTGGCGTCGGTGTAGAAGACCGGCTTGATCGCCGGGACCGCATAAAAGGACGTCGGATCGTTCTTGAGGTTGCCGATGGTCACCTTGCCGATCATCGATTCCTGCACGAACAGGGTGAGGCCCCCATTGGTGTAATTGGCGCTGAGCGTGCCCCTGAACTTGGGATAGGCATAGCCGGTCTGGCTGTTGACGCCATGGCCGGCATAATCGATCACCGGCGCGATGGAATTGGTCTGCGTCTTGTACCGGTCCAGATAGTTGGCGAAGGCGCGCAGCGTGAGTTCGCCATCGCCCAGCTTGGTCCGGTACGACATGGTGATGTCGAGGCCGCTGGTGCGCAGGAAGCTGATATTCTGCGTGATGAGGCTCACCGAGATCGGATAGTTGGCGGCCGACCGGTCGCTGAACGGCAGCGGCCTTTCGATAAGGGCGCAGGTCGGCGACGTGCCATTCGACGTTTCACACTCGTTGACCACATCGTTCAGCCCTTGCGTGGCGATGGCGCCCTTGATCTTGAGGTCGTAATAATCGACCGAAACGTCGAAGCCGGGCAGGAAACTGGGGCTGAGGACCACGCCCGCCGCGAACGTATCGCCGGTTTCGGGATCGAGGTCGGGGTTGCCGCCGCTGAATTGACGGATCGAACCCGGCTGGCCGGTGTGAGGGTCGTTGAAGTTCACCGGCGCGGTCTGAACGCCCGCGAACAGTTCGAACAGCGAGGGCGCGCGAATATCGCGCGAGCGCGTGACGCGGAACATCACGTCCTGGATCGGCTTGTAGACCGCGCCGACCTTCCAGGTCTTGACGCTTCCGCTGGTGCTGTAGTCGGTCAGGCGGAAAGCGCCGTTGAGGCTCAGCTCCTCGGCGAAGGGTTGGCCCTTGAATACCGGAACCTGCGCTTCGGCAAACACTTCCTTCACGTTCAGCTTGCCGAAGGCCGAGCCGACATTGGTGTTGTTGAAGCGGGTCATGCGATTGGCCGGAATGCCCCGCAGCCCGGTGAAGTCCACCGGCACGGCGGGATCGGAATTAGACGTCAGGTCCAGCTTCTGCTTGCGATATTGCCCGCCGATGGCGACCGTGACCGGGCCTGCCGGAAGCTCGAAAAGATCCCCGCGCGCCGACAGGACGAAGTCGTCGGTCGTGTTCATGGCGCGGTAACGGGATACGCCAAGGACGGTTTGCAGATCGGCGGTCGTGGGCGTTCCCGCGCCGAAGACATTGAGCGGCGTGCACCCCGGATAGAGGCCGGGATTGGTCAGCGTGACGCGGCAGACGATTGAATTGTTCGGACCGCGAACCGCGTCCAGCGCCGCTGCCAGCTTGGGAATCTCGACCTGCGTCTGGGCGAATTTGGTGACGGACTTGCCATGGGTGTAGTCGGCGGTGACGTTCCATCCGCCAAGGTTCCATTCAAGGCCGCCGTTGATGAGATAGGCATTGGTCGCCTCCCGCGTCGGGATCGGCCCCTGCTCACCGATGAAGCGGAAGACGGTGAAGCTGTCATTCGGCCCCATTTGCGCCTGGACCGCCGGGTTCAGGAAGGCGTTGCCGCTGAAGAAGCGGAAGCCGAGCACGGACTGGGCCTGCGTATCGTAGCTGGTGACGCTGCGCGAGTAGCTGCCCTGGACATGCGCCGTCAGCCCGTCCGTCAGGTCGTAGGCCAGGCGGCCAAAGCCCTGTGTCGTCGTCAGCGGCGCGATCAACTGGTTGAAGCCGGGAATATAAAGGCCGTCGCCGCCCACATTGGTGCCCGGCGTACCAGTGGCTGTGCCGCGCTGGATGGGCCGCACCGCGCCGCCCGGCAGGAAGATATTATTGGTGAGCGAGGGCACGGTGCTCGTCAGGATGATGCCGTTATTATAGTCGTTGGTCGTGAAACGCAGGTTCGGCAGGAAGATGAACGGGTTTGCCTCGCGGCCCGGTGCGGCGGTCGACCCGGGGACCGAACCCACGGCCGCATAGGCGTCGTCACCATAGATGCGCGCGCTGCGCTTGATGCCATCGCTGTGAAAACGCTCGACCGAGGCGAGGATATGGCCGCGATCGCCCGCAAAGCTGAGGCCCCCCGCAATGCCGATGCGATAGTTGCCGAGGTCGCCGCGGGTCGATACGCCGCGCTGCGCGACGCCCTTCACCCCCTCGAACTTCTTGTCGAGGACGAAGTTGACCGCGCCGCTGACGGCGTCGGAGCCGTAGACCGCCGATGCGCCGCCGGTCACGACGTCGACGCGCTGGATCAGCAGTTGCGGAATCGTGTTGACGTCCACCGCGCCGCGGAATGTCGTGGGCGGCACGCGGATGCCGTCGAGCAGGATCAACGCGCGCGTCGGGCCGACGCCGCGCAGGTTGAGCAGATTGCCATGCTCGCCGCTATTGCCCTGCAACTGGCTGTTCGACTGCGGGCTGACGGAGTTGGCGAATTGCGGCAGCTTGTTGATCGCATCGGCGAGGTTGGTGGGGGTCGCCTTCTCCAGCTCCGTGGTGGGCGCGACGGTGACGGGCGTCGGCTGGTTGTAGCCGTCGCGCACGACGCGCGTTCCGGTAACGATGATGTCTCGCGTGGAAGGCGCGGCGGCATCCCCCGCCGACTGCGGTTCGGTCGTCGCCGTCGCCGCCGTTTGCGCATGGGCCGGCACGATGATCCCGGCAAACGCGCATCCCGAAAGGAGCGCCAATCGGCCAATCTTGAACCTTGTCATCATCTCTCTCCCTCTGATTAGGGCCATTTTGTCTTTCGCCCTGAAATCTCGTTTCATCCTGTCAGAAGATCAGACTGCGCCGGCCTCCCGCGCCGCCAGCCAGGCGGCCCTGGCGAGTGGTTCGATCCGGGTGACGATGTCGGCGGCATTGCTTGCGGTCTGCACGCCGTCGCGCGCCCGGCCGGCGATGCCCTGCAGAATGGCGGCCACCCGGAACAGGTTGAAAGCGCGATAGAAAGGATGCGTCGGATCGCCGCGAAGGCCGGTCCGCTCGCAATAGCGGCGGGCGTAATCTTCGGCCGTGGGAATGCCGAGCGCGGCAAGATCGGCGCCGCTCAGAGTTCCGCGCACGTCCACGCCCTCCGGCCTGAACCACTCCATCATATGGTAGGTGAGGTCGCCGAGCGGATCGCCCAGGGTCGACAACTCCCAGTCTATGACGGCGGATACGCGCGGCTCGGTCGGATGGACCAGCAGGTTGTGGAAGGAATAGTCGCCATGGATGATCGTGGTGCGCTCTTCCGTGGGCGGGATCGCGCCGGGCAGCCAGTCTATCAGCCGGTCCATCTCCGGGATGTCACCGGTGCGCGACGCATCATATTGCCGCGACCAGCGGGAAATCTGCCGCGCGAAATAATTGCCCGGCTTGCCATAGTCGGAGAGCCCGAGCGCCGCGAAGTCGACCAGATGCAGGCGGGCAAGCGTTTCATTGGCGGAGTCATAGATCGCGGCGCGCTCCGCACGGTCGAGGCCCGGCATAAGCGGGTCCCAGAAGCTGCGTCCCGGAACGTAGCGCATCACATAGAAGATGCTGCCGATGACATCCTCGTCCTCGCAAAGCAGCAGCGGTTCGGCGACGGGCAGGCCGGCTTCGTGCAGGGCCATGGTGATGCGATATTCGCGATCCACCGCATGGGCGGATTTCAGCAAAACGCCCGCCGGCTTGCGCCGCAGGACATAGCTTTGGTCCTGCGTCGACAGAAGGAAGGTCGGGTTGGACTGTCCGCCCTCGAACCGCCGGACGCGCATGGGTCCGGAAAAATCCCCGATCCGGCCCGTCAGATAAGCGGCAAGTCGGGCTTCGTCGAACGCACTGTTGACGGCGACATCGACCGTCGAGCCGATCGTCGCGGCAGGCTGCGCGGCGCTCACGACGCTGCGCCTTCCGCATATTTGGCGAGTTCCATCCGGGCGAGCTGGCGTTCATGAACCTCGTCGGGCCCATCGGTCAGCCGCACGATGCGGGTGTTCGCCCAAAGCTCCGCCAGGCCGAAATCGTCGCTGACGCCGCCGCCGCCATGCGCCTGTATCGCGTCGTCGACGATCTGCTGCGCCATCTTCGGCGCGGCGATCTTGATCATCGCGATTTCGGCGCGGGCGGCCTTGTTGCCGACCGTGTCCATCATATGCGCGGCCTTCAGGCACAGCAGGCGCGCCATCTCGATCTCGCAACGGGCGCGGGCGATCCGTTCCTCCCAAACCGAATGTTCGGCGATGACCTTGCCGAAGGCCCGTCGCGAAAGGAGGCGCCGGCACATCTTTTCCAGCGCGACTTCCATCGTCGCGATGTTGCGCATCGTGTGGTGGATGCGCCCGGGACCAAGGCGGCCCTGCGCGATCTCGAAGCCGCACCCTTCGCCCAGCAGCATATTCTCCGCCGGCACGCGCACATTCTCCAGCGCCACCTCGAAATGGCCGTGCGGCGCATGATCGTAACCGAAGACAGGGAGGTGCCGCACAAGCGACACGCCCGGCGTGTCGCGCGGCACCAGGATCATCGATTGCTGCCGGTAGGGCGCGGCGTCCGGGTCGGTCTTGCCCATGACGATGAAGAAGTCGCAGCGCGGGTGGCCCGCTCCCGACGACCACCATTTCCGGCCGTTGATGACATAGTCGCCGCCGTCGCGGCGAATGTCGGTCTGGATGTTCCGCGCGTCGGAGGAAGCGACGGCCGGTTCGGTCATCAGGAAGGCGGACCGGGTCTGGCCGTCACGCAGCGGCACCATGAAGCGCTGCTTCTGCTCGGCCGTGCCATAGCGATGCAGCACCTCGAAATTGCCGGTGTCCGGCGCCATGCAGTTGAACACCTCGCTGGCGAAGGAAATCCGGCCCATCAGTTCGGCGATCGGCGCATATTCGACATTGGTGAGGCCCACGCTGGTGAAAAATTCATCGTCATGCTCAGATGGCGGCATGAAGATGTTCCACAGCCCCGCCTCCCGCGCCTTGTCCTTGAGTTCGTCGAACACGGGCGGGATTTCGGTCCAGCGATCGATCGCGGCGGACTGTTGGTGATAGACCGGAACGGCAGGAACGATGTGCTCCTCCATGAACGCCCTTACGCGCTCCATCCATTCCCTGGATTTGGCCGACTGTTCGAAATCCACGCATCCGCTCCAATTACGCCGCCGGATTCGAGCCGGCCTGCTCCCGTTCTAATACTCACCCGACCGATCGGTCGAGCGATAAGTAGTCGACCGACTGGTCGGCTGTCAAACTGGTCAGGGAAGAAATTTTTGGTTGACGCCCGACCAGTCGGTCGATCATCTGGACCGCAGGAGAGCAAGCGATGACGAATAGCCCAATCATGGATGTCGCCCTGTTGCAGGGCTATGCGCCGTACACGCTTGCAGGATATGATATTTTCCGATCCGTGATCGAGTCGGACGGCGTGGTGCCGGCTCGCCTGAAAGCGCTGTTCGCGGCGGTGGCTGCCGTCGATCGCCGCCATCTGACCCTTGCGCGCCGGGAACTGGAACGCGGCGTGAAGCTTGGCCTGACCGCCAGGGAGGCGACCGCAGGCCTTATCGTGCTGTCCAGCCTTCGCGGCGAGGCGGCGGCGCTCGATTTCGCGCAGATCATCGAGAGCAGTTTTGGCGACGCCCAGGCGCCGGAGCCGCAACCCCTGCCTATGGCGGCGGAGGGAGAGGCGGAGGCCAATTTCCGGGCTTATTGGGCGGGGAGCATCCCCGCGCCGCTCGGCGCGTTGATGCGCCTCGTGCCCCAGGCGGCGGACGCCTACTACCTCATGCGGCGAGGCAGCATCGACGCCAACCCGCTCTCGCCCAAATATGGCGAACTGCTTCTGCTCGCCATATTGGCGGCGGGATACAGCCCCATGGCCGCGACCCATGTGCGCGGCGCGCGCAATGCAGGCGCGAGCGACGAGGAAATTGCCGAAGCGGTGCTCTGCGCCGTCCCATCGGCGGGGATCGCCGCCTGGATGGCGGTGGGCGGCATGCTTGCCCCGCCCGAAGAAGGCGGCATCGCACGCTGAAAACGACCGATCTTTTCACATCTTTGCCAAGGAGAGAGTTACATGGAACCGGAAAAGGACGTCATCCAATATGAAGTGGCCGATAACGGCATCTGCACGATCTGGCTCAACCGTCCCCATGTGAAAAATTGCGTCAGCCCCCAGCTTCTGCGCGACCTTGAGGTGGCGGTGGACAAGGCGGCCGAGGACGATTCGGTGCTGGCCGTCGTGTTCCGCGGTCGCGGCCACACCTTCTGCGCCGGTGCGGATCTCGGACAACTGGTGGGTCCGGTGCTGCACGAGACCAGCACCTCGCTTCAGCTCGCGATCGACTCCGCGCGCACCTATGACAAGATCTACAATATGAAGAAGCCGACCATCGCCTGCGTCGAGGGCTATGCCGTCGCCGGCGGGTTCGAACTCTTCATCTCCTGCGATTTCGGCATTGCCGCCGACGACGCCAAGATCGGCGACTTCCACATCCGCCGCGCCCTGTTCGGCGGTGCCGGCCCGATCTATCGCCTGCCCCGCTATATCGGCATGCGCAAGTCGAAGGAACTGATGCTGACCGGCAAGCTCCTGTCCGGCAAGGAATGCGTCGAATGGGGCCTGTGCAACGCCTCGGCGCCCAGCGACCAGCTCGAACAGCTGATCCAGGATTTCTGCGCGCCGCTGATCGACAAGAGCCCCTTCTGCATGTGGATGACCAAGATGGCGGTCAATCGCGGCATGGACGCCGACACCAACTCGCTCATCACGCTGGAAACGATGACCTGCAACGTGGTGCATCACTCCGCCGATGCGAAGGAAGGCGTCGCGGCGTTCCTCGAAAAGCGCCAGCCGGTCTGGACGGGCAAGTAAGCCATGGCGGTCAGCATGGTCGTCCTGGCCAGCCGGCCGCAGGACTGGACGCATGAGCAGTTCACCAGCTGGTGGCGCGGGCCGCATGCCGACGCCGCCAGGGTCCTGCCGGGGCTGATAG
Source organism: Sphingobium sp. PNB (assembly GCF_019873065.1). Classification (NCBI taxonomy): domain Bacteria; kingdom Pseudomonadati; phylum Pseudomonadota; class Alphaproteobacteria; order Sphingomonadales; family Sphingobiaceae; genus Sphingobium; species Sphingobium sp. PNB. Next base: position 13,858 of record NZ_JAINEZ010000017.1, on the reverse strand, counting down.
CCTATCGGCACGGCGCGGTGACGAAGGATTATGATAATCCGGAAGCGCCGGGCTGGAACGGCCACGCCGTGCTGACCTTCGCCGATCAGGCGGCGCTCGACGCCGCCTTCGCCTCGCCCGAATGGAAGGCGGCGACCGCCCAGACAAAGGGCATGGGCGGTCGCCGCATCATCCTCATCACCGATGAGGTCGATCTGCTTGCCGGAGACGATCATGGCTGACTGGAAACCCGGTTTCACCGCTGCGCAATTCCGTCTGGACGGCAGGCGCGCGCTCATCACCGGCGGACGCGGCGCGCTGGCCGAGGCCATGGCCGCAACGCTGGCGGACCTCGGTTGCGCCGTCGCCCTTGCGTCCCGCACGGAGGCCGACTGCGCCGATCTGGCCGCCGGCATAGCCGAGCGGTTCCGGGTTCCGGCTGTCGGCCTTTCCTGCAACATCGCCGACGAGGCGTCGGTGGAGGCGGCGGTCGCGGGAACGGTCGACCGGCTGGGCGGGCTCGACATCCTCATCAACAATGCAGGCGCCTCCTGGTGGGGTCTGCCGCAGGACATCCCGCTCAAGGGCTGGCAAAAGGTGATGGACGTCAATGTGACCGGCACCTTCCTCGCCTGCCGCCACGCCGCGCGCCACATGATCGCGGCGGGCGGCGGCGCCATCGTCAATATCGCGTCGGTGGGCGCATTCCTGTCCTATCAGCCGGACGCCGGGCAGGTCGTTCCCTATACCACCAGCAAGGCGGCGATCGTTCACCTGACCAGCGATCTCGCCGCCCAATGGGCCGGGCACAATATCCGCGTCAACGCCATCGCGCCCGGCTCGATCGAGACCGGGATGACAGAGACGCTCGATCCCGCCATTCAGGAAAAGACGCGGGCGGGCATATTGATGCGCCGCTTCGGCCGCCCGGACGAAGTGGCAGGCACGCTCGCCCTGCTGGCGTCGGACGCAGGCAGTTTCATCACCGGTCAGACCTTCCTGGTCGATGGAGGGCAATCCCTTGCCTGAAGAGCAAAGCCATCCGGCGTTCGAATGGGACGCCGAGCGGCTCTGGCCGCAATTCGCCCGCCTTGCCGACGCCGAACCGGACGCGCTTGCCCTAGCGGATTGCGATGATCGCCTGTGGAGCCGGGAAGAGCTGCGAGGGCAGGCGGTGGAGATCGCGGCTCTGCTGAAGGCGGTAGGGGTCGAGCCGGGCGACCGCGTCCTCGTCACCGCGCATAAAAGCCCTGCGACGATCGCGACGGCGCTTGCCATATCATCGCTGCAGGCGACCTTCTGCCCCGTATCGCCAAAGCTCGGAGCGGGCGACCTTGCCTCGCTCGAATCCTTGCTCGGCCATGCCGCCAAGGTGAGCGGCGCCGGCAGCGCCCTGCCCGAGGTGGCCGCAGCCGCCGGCGAACGGTCGGTCGATCCGCGCGATCGCGATACCGCGCTCATCGGCTTCACCTCCGGCAGCACCGGCGTGCCCAAGGGGGTGATGCATGGCCCCGAAGCCCTGAACTACGCGACCCGCGCCTGCGCGGCCATTGCGGGTCTGCAACCGGATGACGCGATCCTGGGCATCGTCCCGCTCGACAGTGCGCCCGGCTTCACCTTCACCGCGCATTTCGCGCTGTCATTGGGGCATCCGCTGGTGCTGGTCGACCCATGGGTGCCGGCCGAAGCGCTGCGGCGGGCCGAACGCTATGGATGCGGCTGGGCGATTGCGGTGCCGACGCATCTTTTCACGATGGTGGAGGCGGCGCGGCTTGGCGAATGGACCGGCCGCCTGCCGCTTCGCGCCATGGCGGTGGGCGGCAGCGCGATGACGCCGGAACTGATCGAGGACGCCGACCGGCTGCTCGGCCTCAAGGCGCTGCGCATGTTCGGCATGTCCGAATGCATGGGCCATGCCTCCACCCATCCGTCCCATTCGCTGGAGCGTCGTCAGCTGTTCGACGGCATCCCCTTTCCCGGCACGCAGGAGGAGGCGTTCGACGCCGATCTGCGTCCCCTGCCGCGCGGCAGCCGGGGGCAGGCAGGCGTGCGCGGCCCCTCGCTGTTCCTTGGCTATGCGCAGGGCATGGGGGCGGGGCAGGAGCGCATGACGCCCGACGGCTTCTACCTGACCGGCGACGAGATCGTCCGCGATCAGGACGGCTTCGTGCGCGTAGTCGGCCGCATCAAGGACCAGATCATTCGGGGCGGCTTCAACATCGACCCGGCCGAGGTGGAGGCAGCCCTGCTGCGCCATCCCGCCGTCGCTGAGGTGGCGGTGGTGGCCGTGCCCGAACGCAAGCTGGGCGAACAGGCCTGCGCCGTCTGCCGGCTGCGCACGGACGATGGGAGCATCGACCTGCCCGCCCTGCTCGACCACCTCTCCCAGCAGGGCCTGTCCCGCAAGAAATGGCCAGAGCATCTGGTGCTGGTCGAGGCGATGGCCGTCACCGCCACCGGCAAGCTCGACAAGAAGGCGATGGCCGCCATCGCCGTGGAGGAGGTCGCCCGCAGGCGCGCGGCGCCGCCCACCAGACAGGACGCATGACATGAAGCAGACCGCAACCAGCGTCGTCACCGACGGCGTCGCCCTGATCACGCTCGACAATCCGCCGGTCAACGCGCTCTCGGCGTCCCTCCGTCAGGGATTGCAGGCCAAACTGGAGCAGGCGTTCAGCGATGGGGCGGTTGGCGCCATCCTGTTGCTCTGCGCCGGACGGACCTTCATCGCCGGCGCGGACATCACCGAATTCGGCCAGCCCTGGCAGCCGCCGTCCTTGCCCGACCTTTGCGCCATGCTGGACGACGCGCCCAAGCCCGTCATCGCCGCCATTCATGGCACGGCGCTTGGGGGCGGGTTCGAACTGGCGCTCTCCTGCCACTATCGGGTGGCGGCGCGGAGCGCGAAGGTCGGCCTGCCGGAGGTGCATCTGGGCCTGCTTCCCGGCGCGGGCGGCACCCAGCGCCTGCCCCGGATCGTCGGTGCGGAGGCGGCGCTCGACATCATCACGTCCGGGCGGCAGATCAAGGCTGCCGAAGCCCTTTCGCTCGGGCTGGTCGACGCCGTGGTCGATGATGCGGCCTTGCAGGACGAGGCGCTGGCCTTCGCGCGCCGCATCGTGGCCGATGGCGGTGCGAAGCCGCGAATATGCGATCGGGCCGACGCGCTCCAGCGCGACCGGGATCGCCCGGAACTGTTCACCGCCTTTGCCGCCGCAAACGCACGCCGGTTCAAGGGGTTCGTCGCGCCCGCCGCCATCATCGAGGCTGTCGAGGCAGCAGTGACCCTTCCATTCGATGAGGGGCTGGCAAAGGAAACCGCCCTGTTCGAGCGACTGGTCGCCAGCCCGGAGTCCGCCGCCCAGCGCCATGTCTTCTTCGCGGAGCGGGAGGCGGCCCGCGTTCCCGACATCGGCCCCGACATATCCCCGATCGACATCCGATCGGTGGGCGTCATCGGCGCGGGCATGATGGGCGGCGGCATCACGATGAACTTCCTGAATGCCGGCATCCCCGTTACGCTGGTGGAGACGAGCCAGGAGGCGTTGGATCGCGGCATCGCCACCATCCGCCGCAACTATGAGGCTACGTGCGCCAAGGGAAGGATGACGGCGGCGCAGGTGGAGCAGCGCATGGGCCTGATTTCGCCCAGCCTCGACCTCGCCGCGCTCGCCGACGCCGATCTCATCATCGAAGCCGTCTACGAGAGCATGGACGTCAAGACGGACATTTTCGCCCGGCTTGACCGGATCGCCAGACAGGGGGCGATCCTGGCGTCCAATACCTCTTTCCTCGACCTTGATCGCATCGCGGCGGCGACCAGCCGGCCCGAATGGGTCATCGGCCTCCACTTCTTCTCGCCGGCCAACGTCATGCGCCTGCTGGAGGTAGTGCGAGGGGTGGAGACGGCGAAACCGGTGGTCGCCACGGCGATGCGGCTGGCCAAGCGGATCGGCAAGGTGGCGGTGCTGAGCGGCGTGTGCGACGGCTTCATCGCCAACCGGCTGCTGGCTCCGCGTGGCGCGCAGGCCGAAGCGATGATGCTGGAAGGCACGCCGATCGCGGAGATCGACCGCGTGCTTGTCGACTACGGCTTTGCCATGGGCCATTTCCAGATGATGGATCTGGTCGGCCTGGACGTCATCGGCCGGAACGCGACGGAACGCACCGTGATGGGCGATCTTGTCGCCGCCGGACGGCTGGGCCAGAAGCGCGGCGCGGGCTATTATGACTATGATGAGAAGCGGCGCTCGCGTCCGTCGGACGTGACCGGCAACCTGATAAGCGATGTGGCCGCGGCGCGAGACGTCGCCCATGCGCCCACATCGGGCGACGAGGCGCTGCTTGCGCGGCTGCTCTATCCGGTCGTCAACGAAGGGGCGAAGATCCTGGAGGAAGGCATCGCGCTGCGCGCCTCCGACATCGATATAGCCGCCGTGCTGGGCTATAACTGGCCAGTCTATCGCGGCGGACCGCTATTCTGGGCCGATCAGGTCGGGTTGGACGGGATCGTGGCGGACATGCGCCGGCTGGAGGCGGTGCATGGCGAAACCTTCCGCCCCGCGCCGCTGCTCGTGCGGCTGGCAGAGACGGGGCGGCGGTTCGGCGACAGGGCGTGACCCTCAACCGCTCCTGGGTGCTTGCGCACAGGCCCGAAGGCGCGGTGCGCGCCAGCGACTTCGCCTATCGAGAGGAGCCGTTCGATGCGCCCGCGCTGGAGGAGGGCGACATTCTCGTCCGCACGCGGATCATCTCCTGCGCGCCGACGATCCGCAACTGGCTGAACCCGCCCGAACGCAGCTATCGCGGCGCGATCGGCATCGGCGACCCGGTTCGGGGCATGGCGGCGGTCGAAATATTGGCGTCTCGTCATGCACGGTTCGAAGCCGGCCAGTGGGCAACGGCGGTGGCGCCCTGGCAGGACTATGCTGTTCTGCAGCCGGATAAGGCGGCCGTGCCCGTCACCACCCTAGAGACCGGCATCGATCCGGTCGACGCCATGACGCTGTACTCGCCCAACAGCCTGACCGCCTATTTCGGCCTCTTCGCGGTGGGGGAGCCGAAACCCGGCATGACCGTGCTCGTATCCGGTGCGGCGGGATCGGTCGGTGCGATGGTGTGCCAGATGGCCCGCATCGCGGGCTGCCGGGTCATTGCGGTGGCGGGCGGTCCCGACAAATGTCGTTGGCTGAAGGAAGAAGGCGGTGCGGAAGTCGCGATCGACTATCGCTCGGCCGACCTTCCTGCGGCTTTGAAGGAGGCCAGTCCCGACGGCATCAACATCTTTTTCGACAATGTGGGCGGGGACATATTGCAGGCGGCCGTCGACCGGATGGCGCCCCATGGCCGCATCGTGCTTTGCGGACAGTTGGCCGCCTATGATTCGAATAGCCCGGCCGCCGGCCCCCGGGATATGATGAAGCTGGTCTATGGACGGATCCGGATGCAGGGCTTTGTCGTCGGGGACTATGTCGACGACTATGCGTCCGCGATCGCATCGATACGACAGTGGGAAGCTGAAGGGCGGCTGCGCAATCGCTATGATGTGCGCGACGGGTTCGAGCGCATACCCGACGCCTTTGTCGACATTTTCAACGGGCGCAACGCCGGAACGCTGATCGTCCGGATCTAAATCTTCGCGCTTTGCGAGAGACATGGCCACATTCGAAAATCCGGGGTGGGCGGAACCCACCCCGCGCATCTCACAGTCCGTCAAGGCCCTTGCTGACCAGGATATTCACCGCGACCCGGCGGTTCTGCGCCTTGCCTTCGATGGTGTCGTTGCTCGCCACAGGGTCCGCTTCGGACATGCCTGTGGGCGTCAGCATGCGATAGGGCTTCCACCCGCACGCCTGCTGAAGATAATTGACGACGCGGCCGGCCCGCTTCTCGCTAAGCTCCTGGTTGAAATCCTCGTCTCCCGTGGAATCGGTGTAACCGACCACGAGCAGCAAGGCGTTGCTCATTCCCTCGGCAGTCGCCGCCGTGGCGCAGAGATCGTTCTTCGCCTGAGACGACAGCACCGCCTTGCCGGTGTCGAAATTCACGTTGGTCGTGCTTTTCACATTATATTGGTCGATCTCACCCATGCGGCCGCGCAGCGCCTCGGTCGCGGCAGTCTGTTCGTCGAAGCGCTGGGCCGTGCCATTGTGGATCATGGACGCGGTCTTCAGATCCTTGTTCTGGAGATTGATATGGCTGGCCACAAGCCCGCCGCCCGACTGCAACGTCTTGACGGTGACCGGCAGGCCGTTCAGCAGCGAGGTTGCGGCAAGCTTGCTGCGGTTAAGGCCGAAAAAGCCCTTGCTGGCGGTAATCCGGGTGGCATCGTCGATGGCGATGACGGATTTGGTGCCGTCCGCCGCCGTGACCTGCATCTTGTCGCCGCTGCGCGCGGAAATGATGCCCTTTATCTCCGGGCCTTCCGACTTTTCGGCGGGCAGATAGGCGGTCGCAGAGACATCGGCCGACGGTGGGTCCTGCGTCTGCGCAGCCAGGCTGGCCGATGCCCCGGACAGCAGGGCAAGCAACAAGAGACATTTGGGGCTTCTGGAAATCACACTCATCACGCTACTCCTCCAAGCTTCGATAGTCGGGCCTGCAATGCCGCAGCTTTTCGTCCGACTGCCGTCTGCGTGATGGCGTATTCGGCTGTCAGAACCCCCTCCATTGTCCTTCCTAAGATGTGCGGCATGACGCCGCGCAGCTTCTGCCTGTTGAGAATGACCTTTCTGGTACATGAACAGGCTGGATCAGTCAGCTAGTTGAAGAGGCAATTGGAGCGCATCCTGCGACGAACCGAAATCAATGGATGCCGCGCGGGAGAGCATTGCTGAAGTAGATATAGGGAATAGAGTGCTGAGTTCAGTTCTTCATCAATAGACGTTCGGCCAAACCGAAATCTGGACTGAGTTCAAAGGCTAAATCATGCAATCAGGATTTTATCTTTTGGAAACACCGATTTGCACTCCGCTGGGACGAATGTCGCCGGGAATGACCAGGCTGCCCGGTGACGCACCTTGTCTTGATACCATCAATGTAAGGAAAAGGTGGCGGAGACGGAGGAATTATTATCTATATCGTAAGTAATTGATATAGAATCTAATTTATTATCCAAATCCAATTTTACCAATCCGTTTCCCACATTCCTGTGAAGAACAGCTTCAATCGACATCTATACTTATAAAGAATAGACACTGACATGTCCACCGTAACCTGCATATTCCCCAGGCGTCTGTTTCATATTTTTTCTTCAGAATCACGTTATGGCTGGCACATTATTGGGTGTGCGTCAGCCCTATCTGATCTCCATCAGGTGCGACCCATCGCCCGCTGGCGCGAAGGCGCACCGACGCTCAAGAAACAGCGCGATCACGTCACTCGCCGTCAAACTATGCTGGCTCGGCTTGACGGTCGTGAACCTTCCGCCACCTGCGAGCGCAAAGGGCAGCAGGAGCTGGTCTGCCAAATAGGGGCCTGCAAAAGCCCGCGATTCGAGGAAACCGAGCATCCGGCCCACCGCCCGCTTTGCCACACGTTCCGCTGGTACGCCCAGTTCCCCGAAACCGCTGACGATCTCGCTACCATGTTCGAAGCGAGCCTCGAGCAACAGGATATTGCCCGGCCCCTGATCCTCCGGCAGTTCCCGCACGAAGCATTCCCAATCATTCCATCCAAGTCCCTGCTGCGCCGCCTTGATTTCCCGCTCGGCAATATCGAACGGCAATCCCGCGAAATAGGCGCAAGCGCTTCGATCCAGTAGTTGCCCTCGCTCGATGCAATCGACGGAAGCAAGCGGGGCCGGGGCGATATCGATCTCGATCCGGCCGCCACCGCGCGGGTAGAAGCCATGGCGGACAAGCTTTGCCTCGACGCGCGGCCCCATGCGGTTGATGACCGGAAGGAAGACCTTGCTGATGAAATCGAACGGCGGAGCCAGCATGTTGTGCGTGCCGCCTTCCAACACCAAGCGTGAAGGCCTGCCGGCGAGAATCAGGGGCATGAGAACGGTCTGCAGGACGAGACCCGTGGAACCGGCCGTCCCCACCGCAAAATGATAGTCTCCCGGAATCACGCGCCCCGGCCGGAAGGTCAGTTCGGACGATCCGACGCTCAATCCTTCACAACTGGCGTTGCCAATGGCGCAAGCCGCTTCGATAGCCGTCACATGCTGGCGCATCAGGCCAGGCTTGGAGCGACGGGCACGGACATTGGTGATGCGGACAGGTTCTCCCGTGACGAGCGAGAGCGCGCACGAATTGCGAACGACCTGCCCTCCGCCTTCGCCCTCCGATCCATCGATGGTGATCATTTCAGTTCGATCCAATAAGTCTGTTTCGGTTCAGGAACAAAAACATGGTCCGTCCAGCAGTCGGCCATCAACGTGCCGACCTCCTGTCCACATCCACGGCATTGCTGATTGGGTCCACTGTGCCCGCTGGGACCACAGCATCCATTGAGACGGCAGGCGTCGTCCACATCTTCCACCCGACCAGCGACATCGATCGGGTTGAGCCAATATTGCGGCACGAACTGTAACGGTGGCCTATTGCCGGGATCGCCGCTCGACACCATCGGTTCTACCGAGAGAATCGCGCTTCCCGGCTCTGTAAGTGGCTTGCACTCATAGCCTGACCACACGCGGCCAGCCGGATATCCGGCCGACAATATGTCGATGGGCCCCGACAAAGAGGCATGGCATTGGGCGCAGAATAGCTGCTGTGGCACGACTGACCCTTCTGGAATAGTTCTCACGGAGAAGGGTAGGCAATCATTGCCTACCCTTACCCCTTCACGCACACCACCTGTTTCAACGTATGGACGATCTCCACCAGATCGGCCTGGGCGGCCATAACGGCTTCGATCGGTTTGTAGGCCTTGGGCGTCTCGTCGATGACGCTCTCGTCCTTGCGGCATTCGACGCCCGCCGTGTCGGCGATATGCTCGTCGAGCGAGACCAGCTTCTTGGCCTGGGTGCGGGACATCACGCGCCCTGCGCCATGGCTGCAGCTCTCGAACGATTCCGCATTGCCCAGACCGCGCACGATGAAAGACTTCGCACCCATCGAACCCGGGATGATGCCCATCGTGCCCTTCGCCGCGCGCACCGCGCCCTTGCGGGTCACGAGCACATTCTGGCCGAAATGGTTCTCACGGCGAACATAGTTGTGATGGCAGTTCACCGCCTCCAGTTCGGCATCGAATGGCTTGGTGATCTGGCCACGCAGCGCCCGGATCACATTGGTCATCATCATCCGGCGGTTCAGCGCCGCGAAGTCCTGCGCCCACTCGACCGCCTCGACATAGTCGTCGAAATGATCGGTCCCTTCCGGGAAGTAGGCCAGATCTTCGTCAGGCAGGTTGATGAACCACTTGCGCATGTCCTGCTTGGCCAGTTCGATGAAAAAGGTGCCGATCGCATTCCCTACGCCGCGCGAACCCGAGTGGAGCATGACCCACACGCGCTGCTCGGTATCGAGGCAGAGCTCGATGAAGTGGTTGCCCGTCCCCAGCGTCCCCAGATGAGTCAGCTGGTTCGTGTTCTTGAACCGCGGGTATTTGGCCGTGATCCGCTCGAACCGCTCGACGAGCGTCGCCCAGGCATCCACGATCTCAACCGGCGGGGCACCCCACGAGCCATGATCGCGCTGACCACGACCGACCGAACGGCCGTGCGGTACCGCCTGCTCAATCGCCGAGCGGATGCCTTCCAGATTGTCCGGAAGATCGCTCGCCATCAGCGAGGTGCGCGCCGCCATCATGCCGCAGCCGATATCGACACCCACAGCCGCAGGAATTACCGCCCCCTTGGTCGGAATCACCGAGCCAACGGTCGCGCCGATGCCGACATGCACGTCCGGCATGGCCGCCACATGCTTGAACACGAAGGGCATCTGCGCCGCCTTGCGGAGCTGCTCATGCGCCTTCTCGTCGACCGGCACGCCGCGTGTCCACAGCTTGATCGGCTTGCCGCCCTCGACGTGCTGAATATCGTAAGTCCTGCTCTCGGTCATCGTGACCTCCCTGTATAGTCATGGTGCCGGCGACAAGGTTTGGCGAGACATCCCGGATTTCTCCGGGGCGGATTCGAACCGCTCGGCCTTTCGGCCTTTACCCATGTAGTCCCGCCGGCATTCGCCAGCTTGAATTCGATGCCATGGCGACCAGGTTTTGACAGACGTCTCTCCGCTCTTGCGAACGGTCCCTGTTCTACCGTTAAACTACGGACCGATTGGACGGTCCGGCGGGATTCGAACCCGCATCAAGGGCGTGATAGGCCATGTAGTCCGTCAGGCATTCGCCATGGTTTTGTGTTTCCGGTCACGGCGACGAGAAGTGAGAAAGACCGCCCCGAGGGACTGGCGCTCTACCCAACTGAGCTACTGCATCGTTGCCGATACAGGCGGGACTTGAACCCGCGACAACCACATTACCAATGTAGTCCTTCTCGGCATTCGCCATGATATTCGGTCGGGTCGTGGCGACGAGGGGCGGCAAGACGCGGCCCTTACCAGAGCGCGCGCAGCAACGCCGTCTCGATGAAAGTGGTGAGCCAGGGCATGGTTGGGTCGGTATTTTCGACCTGCATCACCGGAACGCCGACCGGCACGATCATGCCTTCCGGTAATGCCCTGATCTCCAGCGGCAGATAGCCGCCATACTGCCTCAGTATCGCATCCCATCCGGCACGGTTGAACGGCACGCCGTGGGCAGCGCAGATGGCTTCGGCTTCCTCGATGTCCTCCGCCACGATCGGCTTGGCCAGATAGTCGATCAGATAGGCCTGCAATCCAAAGAACAGGATTTCCTCGGCACATTTGTTCGGTCGCGCCTCGGCATAGGCGCTGATGATGCGCGCTTCCGGCGGATATTGCAGAAAGTGGCTCTGCTTGTAGCTGTCGGTCGCCAGGATGAGACTGGTCATGATGTGAACTCCTCACATTTTCGGGTCCGGCGGGACTCCCCCGCACGGATCGGTCAGAGGTCGGCCATCTCTTCGATGATCGACCAATGGTCTTCGAACAGCATGTCCGGGCTGAGGTCGCCGAAGCGATACCAGCGGGCATGGGCTGCATCGTCGCCGCCCTTCACCGCGAACAGCTTGCGGCGTTCGGGCAGGCGGAACAGGAAGGCGTGGGTGACGATCCGACCGCGCAGCGACCGGGTCGGCGCGTCGAACACGCGGGTGCGCGAATCCTCGATAAAGCTGGCCAACATCGCAGGCGGGATTTGCCCCTTGCCGTCACTGATCGCCGTCTCTTCGCGCAATTCCCGGATGGCGGCATCGCGGATGCGCTCGGCCGGGTTCACGAAGCCGCCCGGCAGCGCCAGCAGTCCTTTGCCCGGCGCCTGTCCGCGCTCGACCAGCAGGATAGCCCACCATGCCATGAAGCCGCTACATGAGCGCAAACAGGATATGAAGGCCGCGCATCAGCAGGAACGGAAGCGCCTCGATGAAAAACAGCGCGAGCGTAACAAGGCCGAGCAGCAAATGCGTTCGGCGCGGCTTCGCAAGGGTGTGGCGGCAATCTGGGACATCATGACCGGGCGGCATTCCAAGACGCGCAAGCAAAACGAGATGGAAGCGTGGTTCGGCGTGCAGCGTGACCGTGCCCAGCGCCATGAGCTTGTCGCGGCCCAACTCAAGGAGCGCCAGACGCTTCAACGCGATATCAGTCAGGCGAGGGAACGCCATGCGCGGCAAGTACTGGGCCTGTATCGTGACGCGGCCCGCTATCGCGAAATGGCGCGGGGCGTTCAGGCTAACGGCGCGGATGCCAATCGTGGTCACAGTCGCAACGACAGGCAGCAATCTCGCGGTCCTGATTTTGGCCGCTGAATTCTAGCGCAATCAGCACGGCGGTTTCGCAGATGTTTTCCGATCTTGAATGGTTCGCCTGTGACTGTCCGCCTCCGTGGACGCTCGCTCAGCCTTTCTATCCATGTCCGTGCATTTGAGACGCAAGGCGTTGTCAGCCTTCTTCACGCTGTTCCGATTGGCGGGCAAGCCGCCCATCCCAAAGCGATGCGCTATCAGGACGGCTCATCGCCCGATGCCATCCAGTCTTCCCGGCTATGGCGGATGCGCTGGATAAGAATGTCGTCGCCATCAAAGCGATAGAAGATGAGGTGCGATTGGTAGGGATAGACGCGCGACCTTTGCCGCAATTCCGGTCGCTCTCGCGCCACCCTTGGAAATTCCGCGAGAAATTCGAAGGTGCGGATAAGACCGTCACGGTAGGTAATCGCCTGCTCCACGCCGAAGGTATCGACGGTGTAAGTAGCAATGGCGGCAATATCGTTTTCGGCGGCTTTCGACAGCGTATAGGAAGGCATCAGTTTCGCTTGCCGCGCGCAATCGCCTCATCAAAAATCTGCTCAACGCTACGGGTGCTGATGCCGCTGGCTTCGGCTTCGTCAATGAGCCGCTGCATGGCTGCGATCTTGTCGGCCCGCTCCTGATCGCGCCGGATAAGGTCACGCACATAATCGCTGGCGTTGCTGTAACGCCCGGTCTGGGCTTGGCCCTCTACCCAATCCTTCATCTGGTCAGGCAGGGATACGTTCATAGTCGCCATAATTCACCTCTACCTTAAACATACCGGATTTTGGCAAAGTTTGTCAATTTTCCTGAGCGGCTTGGGCGGGCGCTGCGACGAGAGGCTCAGATTGAAAGTCGCGAAAAATGCTTCTAGGTCGAGTCATGGACTGGCTCACCGACGCTTTGAAGGAAGAATTGCTAACCGCTGGCAAAAGGCAAGCGGAAGCCGATGCTAGGGCAGAGTCCTGCGCCCTTCCTATTCTCACTTGCCTTAGGCTTTCGGGTTCAAGCTGGCTGCTGGCTTCCGTTTGCCCGGATGACCCGGATATGGCTTATGGCCTATGCCACGTCGCAGGGGGCGTTCCAGAACTGGGATATATCCGGCTCAGTGAACTTGCCGGACTTCGAAACAGCAATGGGATAGGCGTTTTCGAAGACCCCATGTTCAAGAATGCGGACCGTCTCGATGTGCGGCGATATGCCGACATGGCGGCGATCACAGGCCAGATTGCCCTTCACTATACGTACTGATGTCAACGAACAGCGCATGACTGCGCTCTGTCACAATCATAGTATCCGAGTCTAAAGCCTGTCCTTCCTGTCGTCCTTATCGTCGATCAGCATCACCACACGACCATTCAATGGCAGGGCGTTGAGGTAGAGGGTGACGCGGGCAGCCTTGAACGGCGGCACATTCGCTGAAAGCCCCATGAGAAGAACCGATGGAATGGTCTTGCGATATGAATTGAGAATTTTATGACGGGCATCCGCCATTTCGTTCGCCGTCGGACAAGAACAGACGGCACGGCACTTTACTTCAATTGTATTGCGTCGCCGCTAGAATTACAGTGATTATTATCATTATATCCATCTATTTCTGACTGATATCTTGCACGCCTTCACATCGCGCTTTAGACTGCGCGACAGATTAATCGTAACAGAACGCTTTTGCATAAAGAGGGATGAATGCAATCACACGACGCAATCCGGCAGGTTGGATTCATTCAGCAATCCCTTTCCCAAAATCGAAAGCAAATTGGATTTTTTCTGGGTGCAGGTTGCCCGCTATCAATCCGGGTAAACATCAGAGTGGAAGGCGAAACGGAGAAGAGTGACCCTTTGATCCCAGACGTTGCGGGTCTGACTTCTATTATTGACGGTAAGCTTGCCGGAAAAGGCGCCAAAACATGGGACAAAGTCGTCGCAGTGGTTAAGCTTGATGGCGGGAATGAAAAAAATATCGAGCACCTACTTAGGTTTCGTGGACAAAGGTTGACAGCAGGATCGGGCGTTGATTCAAGGCTGCCTTTTGGAGGTGGCGTTGGGCGAGCGTATTGG